>NZ_DDQF01000008.1:0-114140 GCF_002342555.1 Fibrobacter sp. UBA2449 | reverse complement strand
CCGCCCATTCTTGTGTCAATTAAAATAGTTCTCGAAAAAAAACGACAAATGTCATCTTTTGACATTCGAGTGATTGTATATTTGCCTTGCTCACATGAGCGAAGAAAAACAACCTAAGCCCCGCCTTTTTTGCATGTAGGTGGGAGGAGTGAAAAAAGAATACGAACCATGTTCCGTTTGAACAGTTGCCCATCACGAACCGGTTCATGTTCGCGCTGGTGTTCAGCCATAAGCACATCGCAAAGCCCTTTCTGGAGGCTCTTCTCGGCGTCAAAATTTTTGACTTGCAGGAACCGGAGCCGGAGAAAGCGACCGAAAGCAGCCCCTTTAACAAGGGGGTCCGCTACGATGTATTTGTAAAGGAGCAGGGACCCAAGGGCGAAATCCTCCGCACCTTTGACATCGAGATGCAGATCGAGGACACCCACGAACTGCCGAAGCGCGCCCGTTACTACCAGGCGCTGTGTGACTCGGAAGCATTGAACAAGGGAGAATCCTACCGCAACCTCAAGGAACAGTATATCATGTTCATTTGCCCCGACGACATTTTCGGGCGGGGTAGGGCTGTTTACAAGTTCATGAACTTGGAAAAAGAGCACCCTGAGCATGAATTGGGAGACCTATGCTTCAAAAATTTTTATATATTCAATAAATACAGGGATGTTGCCGAGCAGTCAATCAAGGAGTATCTTGAATATTTCGCGACCAACAAGGCCACATCCCAGGAAACAAAGGACATCGAACGCCAGCGGCAATGGTATCTGTCGGACAACGAAACAAGGAAACGCTATATGACTTGGCAACAGGAAATCGATGATGCAGTGTATGTGGAGCGTGAACGCGCCAATGCGGCGGAACGCCGTGCTGATGAAGAGAAATCTCGCGCCGATGAGGCGGAATCCCGTGCTGATAGGTACGAGAAAATGCTCAAGGAACACGGACTTCTTTAATTTACGGGTCGCCCCTTCTTTTCTCCGATGGCAGTAACAGTTCCTTTTTTGCTTTGATAACAACCAGATTTTTCCCAGTTACTTTGTTGCCTTCATATATTGCGGTTACTTTAGAACCATCTTCCGAAGAGGTTATGCTCATTTTTTTTGGAACCGTTTAGGATTGTTGTGCAACCTTGTAAAAGGATTACAACTAAAATCAGGGTGATAAACGTAGCATGGGTTCTGCCGATCCCGAACGCCACATGCCGGAAAAGAACCGCAAAGAGGGGGATTGTTGGGGGGGCGTCTGAAGGTGTCAAACTGCCTATTTCCAACCCGAAGGGCATTAGGAAATAGCGAACCATGACACTTTATTCATTAGGCGAAAAGTCGCTTCTAAAAAAAGTAAAGAGAAAATTTTGACGAGGTGTAGAGATAAAGGTCTTTCTTTATTGGATTTGATTTATTCTAATTTGTTCGGCAGTAATTTGTTTTTAAAAGGCCAGTCAAAAAGAAGATCTTGCGGGTTCTTTGTTCTTTTCCATCGTCTAAAAGCTTTTATACATAAAAGAATAAATGCTCCAAATGTAAACCAGCTTAATAGAACGCTTACAGGAAGTATTTTGGTGTCTATGTCGAGTTGTGCGATGCTGACTATGCAGTGAAAGAAAAGCGCAATTTGGAATATTATAATACTCCAAAAAAGAGAGCTTTCTTCAGGTTTGTCTGTTCCCCGAAAATGAAAGGGCTTGGTTATAATAAGCGGATTGTTTTTTATTGCTTTTGTTTTCAGAATTGCAAACGTAAGCCAAGAAAAGGGAACGATGCTGATCAGCAGAAAAATTACCACCCTTTTATCGCCCATGTATATTAAATCGACAATAATCGTTTCAATGAAGACAATTATGCTAGCCACTGTAAACAAAAATCTTTTTTTTATATCGCTAGTCATCAAAAATGCCTTGTGAATTATGAGTAATTATAAAAAGAATATAAAAAAACGCCCAGGCTTTGAACCTGGACGTTTTCCAAATGTGACTAGATCCTTCGACTACGCAACTAGCGTTGCTTCGCTCAGGATGACACTGCGTGTCACTGGTACTATCGCTTCGCTCAAGTACAAAATGCTGGGCTCGGTCATGTTCAAGCACGCTTGAACGCGACTCTCGCCTTACGCATTTTTCAAAAACTGCATATACGGCAGCTTGCTAGCGAGTTCCTGCACCTTGTCGGCGTTGGCCATGAGGGCGGAGCGTGCGTGCCAGGAACCGTCGAGGAACTGACCGCGGGGGCCGTCAGCAAGCGTGAGCTCGATGGTTTCGTTACCCATCTTGAGCGTGCGGCTTTCGGTGCTCGTCACGAGTTCTTCGCTCGGGTGTGCTTCGATCCAGGCGAGAATCTTGTCGGCCACTTCGTGGCTTACCTTGTAGCAAGGCACGCCGATAGCGACACAGTTACCGAAGAAGATTTCGGAGTAGCTTTCGGCGATGATGGCGCGGATGCCCCAGCGCTTCAATGCCTGCGGAGCGTGTTCACGGCTGGAACCGCAACCGAAGTTCTGGTTCGAGACGAGGATGGAGCCGTTCTTGTAGGCCGGATCGCGGAAGGGGTGAACCTTGCCCTGAGCGGCAAGGCCTGCGATATCGTCGGCAAAGGCGTTGTCGCCGAGGCCTTCGAACGTGACGCACTTGAGGAAGCGTGCCGGGATGATACGGTCAGTGTCGATGTCGTTGCCGCGTACAGGAACGCCGGAACCTTTAACAATGTCGATAGAATTCATTTTTTAAATCTCCTTGCGTTACTTGATGTACTTGCGGACGTCGGTGACACAGCCTTCGATGGCGGCGGCGGCCACCATGGCGGGGCTCATGAGGATGGTGCGGCCCGTGGGGCTGCCCTGACGGCCCTTGAAGTTACGGTTGCTGGAGGAGGCACTCACCTGGCGACCCTTGAGCTTGTCCGGGTTCATGGCGAGGCAGAGCGAGCAGCCCGCTTCGCGCCATTCGGCACCGGCTTCCTTGAAAATCTTGTCGAGACCGAGAGCTTCGGCTTCCACCTTGATCTTCATGGAGCCAGGCACCACCCACATCTTCACGGTCGGGGCGACCTTGTGGCCCTTGATGATTTCGGCGGCGGCCTGCAAGTCGCTGAGGCGGCCGTTGGTGCAGCTACCCACGAAGGCGATGTCGATCGGGCGGCCAATCATCTTGGAACCTTCTTCCCAGCCCATGTATTCGTAGGCTTCGGAGATGACCTTCTTTTCGCTGCCTTCGAATTCGCTGATCTTCGGCATGTTGCCGTTCAGCGGGATGGCCTGAGCAGGTGTAATGCCCCAGGTGACCATCGGTTCGAGGTTGTCGCAGTTGATTTCGACTTCGTCGTCAAACTGGGCGTCGGCGTCGGTAGCCACGGACTTCCAGTAAGCGACGGCCTCGTCCCACTTGTCGGCCTTCGGAGCGTACGGACGGCCCTTGAGGTATTCAAAAGTCTTTTCGTCGGGGTTGCAGTAACCGACGCGGGCGCCGCCTTCGATAGCCATGTTGCAGACCGTCATACGGCCTTCCATGCCCATTTCTTCGATGACAGGTCCTGCAAATTCGTAAGCGTAGCCAACGCCACCGTTCACGCCGAGTTTTGCGATGTAGGCGAGTGCCACGTCCTTGGCGGTCACGCCCGGCTTGAGCTTGCCGGTGAACTTGATGCGGCGAGTCTTGAGCGGGCTCATGGCGAGCGTCTGGGTGGCGAGAACGTCTGCCACCTGGCTTGTGCCGATACCGAAGGCGATAGCACCGAATGCGCCGTGGGTTGCCGTGTGGGAGTCACCGCAAGCGACGGTCATGCCCGGCTGGGTCACGCCTTCTTCGGGGCCCACGATGTGGATCACGCCCTGTTCGGCGGTGGCGGGGCCAAAAAACTTGATGCCGTTGTTCTTCGTGTTGTTTTCAATGTGGGAGAACATCTCTTCGGAAATGCCGTCCTTGAGCGGGCGGTTACGTTCCGGGAAGGTGGTCGGGATAATGTGGTCGACCGTGGCGAACGTGCGTTCCGGGAACAGAACCTTCTGACCTTCTTCGCGGAGCTGCGCAAAAGCCTGCGGGCTCGTGACTTCGTGGCAGAGGTGGAGCCCGATAAAGAGCTGGCACTGGCCGCTCGGGAGCTTTGCTACCGTGTGGCTTTCAAAAATCTTCTGATAGAGTGATTTTCCCATGATTTTGTCTCTTTTGAGTTTGATTTATGCGGCCCAAATATAGAAAAACGGGGCCGCGCTGTCTTGCGCAACCCCGATTGACCCCGGTTTTTACCTAGTTCGTCTCGAACTTGTAGGCCTCGCGGTAGTAGGCCATCATCTCGCTAGTGCTGTTGAAGGCTCTGCGGGCGGCGTTGCCGACTTCGCGATCCTTGCGGACGAGGTCCGAAATCCTCGTGTTCACGTCCTTGAAGAAGAGGTCGTTGCTCGCCATGTCCACGTGCCTCTGCGTGTAGTCGTGGTGGTAACGGCGTTCGAGCATCTGGAAGAGTTCCGTCTGGCAGGCATTGACGGGCGGTTCCCTCTTGGCGACCGGCAGGTAGCATGCCTGAATGTAGTCCTGCTTCATATCGACAATCATCTGGTCGATAGCGGGGATGTCATGACGCGAGTCGTGACTGGCGAGATCCGCCGAAGGTGTTTTGATTCCAGAGCAGCCGGCCAACAGTGCTGCAGAAAAAAGTAGGGAGGCCACATATCCAAACTTCATTTATAAATCTCCTTAAAGATTACCAATTCCCTTCTATCCCTAAACTGAAAACAAAGTTATTTAAATGCGGACGTCTTGGCGATGGTGAATTTGTAATTATTTACTTACTTGGCGGGCAAAAAAGAAAAATAAAAGATTGCCCGTGACGCTCGTCACGGGTTCGGTTGCTTGCTCGCGTGATTGCTGTCACAGGGGGCTATCTGCTGCTGGTTGGCTTGAACTTGTAGTACCAGGTAATCGGGTCTATTACTTTGTACGAAACGTTGCCGATGCGGCTCCCGCCCCTTTTGTCTACGAGCCCGGTTACGATATGCGCGTGCGGTCCCGTGGTGTGGCCCGTCATGCCTACAGTCGCGATGGGGTCGCCCTGCATGACTTCCTGCCCGTCGAGGTAAAGGAGCTGGTCGCAGTGCATGAACAGCATCACGTCCTTTTCGCGGACGAGACCGATAACGATTCCGCCCCGTTCATCCCTTTTGGTGAAGGCCTTTGCGGAGAAGGGGGCAAGGATGCGGGCGCCCTGGCGTCCGGCGACATCGATGCCGTTGTGCTTGCGGTTCTGGCTGGTTGCGCGTTCGTGATAGAATTCGGTGATGTAGGCGATGCTGTCCGAGAAAATCGATGTCCAGTATTTCCATGCCGCGCCGATGGAATCTGCCGAGGAATTGGCCTGGTCCGTGGGCCTTGTAAACTTGATGACGGTTCCCTGCGGCGGGACTCCCATGATATTCTTTTCCCATCCTCCGCCTTTGTAGCCGTTCTCCTGAATGGTTTCGTCCAGGTAGTCGCGAATCATCTTTTCGTTGGAAATGACTGCGTTGAATCGGCCCAGGGCGTAGCGTGCGATGCGCCACAGGTTCTCCTTGCCGTCGAAGGTGTATTCGAACGACGGGGCCATGGCAATCTTGTTCCTTTCGGGAATACGGTCGCGCATGTTGGAGTGGCTTGCATCTACATTGGTGGGGTAGATAAAGGGGAGCAGGATGGCCGCGACGAGCAGCAGCGGGAAAAGGATGCAGAATAGCTTCGGGATGCCGTCCATCGGATTCTTGCGGAGGATTTCTCCCTTGAGAATCCAGGCTGTATTTTCGGCGAAGGCCTGCGGGTTTTCGCCGAAGGTAAGCTTTGCCGGCATATACTTGGAAAATCCACGCCGGACGGCCTTGAAGGTTCTGGGAAAGCGCTTCTTGTCGGGGGCTTTGTCGTTGAGCCAAAGAATGCATCCTTTCTGCAATGCGGGGCTGTCTTCGACGAGCGCGCTCGCGTCATCTGCATTTTCGCACCCGATTAAAATCAGCTTTGCGATATGGACCAGATTGGAGTCAATGTTTTCCGTGGACTTGCCAGAAAACAGGCCGACAACGTGCGGCGTGATGGCCTTGATTTGCTGAAGGTTGCGGTAGAACAGCCTGAAGCTTTCTTCCGAGTTTGGAGGGGCGCTGAAGCCGCCGAACACAAGGCCACTTGCGGCCTTTGCCTGCAAAGTCTGGAGTTCATCGTTTGTGAGGGCCCTCGTGTAGAGATCCGCAAGCGCGATACCCGTGTTCCCGTTGTTGCTTCTGCTGTAGTCAAACAGAACAAAAGATGCGCCAGCGTTCAGGGCCAGCGCATATTTTTCGAGGGCTTCGCGCGGTGCCGGATTTCCGGGGAATATCGCAAGCACCAACTCGCCCTGAGCGTACAGGTAGTCGAGAACCTCCCGCTGCATGGGGGCTTAGACCTTTGCGGAGCCTCTCGGGTACGAGAATCCGCTAGGCGGGGCGGCAACGAACTTGTCGACCTGCATGTAGAGTTCTTCGGGGCTTGCGGAGGGGTTGAAATAGATTTCCTGGTTCCTGTTCTGGCTTCTGCCCTTGAGCGGTTCGCCGCGGCGGCCGCGGGAAACGACACCGAGCGGGAGCACTTCGAGCATCGGGAGCAGGCCGAAGTAACGGAACAGGCTGAAGTTCTTCTGCCACGTGGCGCGTTCGGCGAGGATGGCGAAGGTTCCTTCCATGACGGACTTGGACTGCAGCAGGTCATCGCTCGTCATGGTCACCAGCTCGTGGTTGGTGGGGAAGTTGTTCACGAAGTTTACCAGGTCGCCCTTGAGGTAGTTGGCGTCGCAGAGGAATACGAATTTCATATTTAGTCCTAGCTTTTGTTTGTTGTTTGAGGCAAAGATAATTTTTTGCACTCGTGTTGTCATTGTTTCGTCAACTCGGAAAGTTAATTTTCGGAACTTTTTGTCCCGATTGAATGTAAAGTTTTTGTAAAAACGGGATGGGGAACTAAATAAAAACAGGATGCAGGACCGGATGAAGATTTACCTCACTATTCCAAGTTGGAAGAAGACCTCGTTTTTGAGGGCTAACTTGTTGAGTATCAACGAGTTATGTCGTTTTTTCGTTTTTTTTGTTAAAGCAAAATGCTTTTTTTTGCGAAAAAACGCGATTTTTGTAAAATAAATACATTATATTTGGAGCCGATATCACGCATGATATGGCAAGCGTGTTTTGTTTTTGTTTCGCGACAAAAGCGATGGATTGCTTGTGTAAGTGTATAAAGGGAGATATTGAATGATGAATAGAAAGAATTGGCCTGTAACAGCCCTTCTGGCATCGGCTGGAATTTTGGCTTCTGTTGTTATAGCGCAGGAATCGTCCGATTCCGCTCCGGCTGTGGAAAACAACGCTCCGTCTGTGAACGGGATTCCCGGCGAATCGATTAACGAAGGTGGCAAGTTCGCTCCGATCAAGCTTGACAGCTATGTGTCCGATGACATGGACAAGCCTGCGCAGATCAAGTGGTCCGTTTCGGGCAACAAGAGTATCAAGGTGACAATCTCGGCCGACCGAGTCGCGAACCTCCAGGTGCCGGACCAGTATTGGAACGGTTCCGAAGACATCACCTTCGAGGCGAAAGACACGAAGGGTGCGGTTGGTTCTGAGACGGTGAATTTCTCTGTCGAGTCCGTGAACAATCCGCCGGTGATGAAGGACATTCCCGAACAGACGATTGACGAAGGCAAGCAGTTCGCGAAGATTAAGCTCGACGATTTCGTGACCGACCCTGACCACCCGAAGGACCAGATTCTTTGGGAATTCGACATTCAACCGGCAGGTAAGGATCAAGCCGACGGCGACCTGAATGTGGAAATCGACCCGAAGCGCGTGGCGACCATCATTATCCCCGATACCAACTGGTATGGTGCTGCAAAGATTACGTTTACGGCGACTGACGGCGAGTATGCGAGCGACAAGAAGACGGCCCTTTTTACAGTGAAGCCCATCAACGACCCGCCGGTACTCCAGAAGATTCCTGACCAGACCATCGAAGAGAAGAACGAGTTCGAGTCCATCTCCCTGACCGATTTCGTGAGCGATGTCGATGACGACGTGTCGAAGATCAAGTGGACCATCGCGGGCAACAAGGACCTCAAGTTCGATATCGACAAGTACGGTACTGCGAACATCAAGATCCCGAACGAATTCTGGAACGGTTCCGAGACAGTGACCTTCACGGCGACCGACCCCGCTGGTGCGGCTGTTAGCACGAAGGCCACCTTCACGGTGAAGTCCATCAACGACCCGCCGGAATTCACGAAGGATGTGCCTGAACAGACAATCGAGGAAAAGCAGGAATTCAAGCCGGTTGAGCTTTCGCAGCTCGTGAAGGACCCCGACCACAAGATGGAACAGCTCAAGTGGGAAGTCTCCGGCAACAAGGACCTGAAGGTGAAGATCGCCGGCGGTGTTGCAACCATTAGTATTCCGAACAAGTTCTGGAACGGTTCCGAAACGCTCAAGTTCAAGGTCTGCGACCCGGCCAACGCTTGTGCCGAATCCGAGGCCAGCTTCACGGTGAACTCCGTGAACGACAAGCCCGAGTTTGCCAAGCAGATTCCGAACCAGACGATTGACGAGAAGAAGCAGTTTGCAAAGATCAAGCTCGATGAATTCGTGAAGGATGCCGACCACAAGAATTCCGAACTTTCCTGGGATGTCGACGTGAAGCACCAGGGCAAGGAACCGGAATCCGGCACGCTCAACGTGAATATCGACGAAAGCCACGTGGCCTCCATCGAAATTCCGGACCAGTACTGGAACGGCTCTGCTGTCGCGACCTTCACCTGCACCGACCCGGAAGGCGCTTCCATCAAGCAGGCCGTTACCCTCACCGTCACTTCCATAAACGACAAGCCGGTGTTCACGAAGATACCGGACCAGGAAGTCGAAGAGAAGACTGAACTCTCCTCCATCGT
Source organism: Fibrobacter sp. UBA2449 (assembly GCF_002342555.1). Lineage (NCBI taxonomy): Bacteria > Pseudomonadati > Fibrobacterota > Fibrobacteria > Fibrobacterales > Fibrobacteraceae > Fibrobacter > Fibrobacter sp. UBA2449. The sequence continues at coordinate 105,228 of NZ_DDQF01000008.1, read as the reverse complement.
TCTTGACGAGTTCCTCTCCGACCCGGACCACGACATTTCGAAGCTGAAGGTCGAAGTTTCCGGCAACAAGGATATCAAGGTCAACATCAACGCGAAGACCCGCGAGGTCTCGTTCAAGACTCCGAGCGAACTCTGGAACGGTTCCGAAACGCTCACGTTCACGGCGACTGACCCGGATGGGGGAGTGGCGAAGACCACGATGAAACTCTCGGTAAAGTCCATCAACGACACTCCGGTCATGAAGGATATTCCTGAACAGACTATCAAGGAAAAGGGCCAGTTCAAGCCTGTTGAACTTGATAAGTATGTCGAGGACCTTGACCATGAAAAGGCAAAACTCAAGTGGTCTATCACCGGTAACCACGAACTCAAGGTTAGCGTCGATGCCAACCGCGTGATGAAGGTGACTCCGCCCTCTCCGCAGTGGAACGGTTCCGAGACGCTCACCATCAAGGTGACCGACCCGGAGGGTGCTACTGACGAACGTTCTGCTACATACACGGTCGAATCTGTGAACGACGTTCCTGAATTCGTGAAGCAGGTGCAGCCGCAGACCATCAAGGAAAAGGAACAGTTCCAGCCCATCAAGCTTGGCGAAATGGTTCGCGACCTCGATAACAAGAATTCCGATCTTACCTGGAATATCGAAGTGAAGCCTGCCGCTGGCTCCAAGAAGAAAGACGCCGGTCTTACGGTTGAAGTCGATGCCCAGATGGTTGCCAAGATTAGCATTCCGGACAAGTATTGGAACGGTGCCGAAGAAATCACGTTCACCGTGTCCGACCCTGAAGGCGCGAAGGCTTCTTCGAAGGCCGTGTTCACCGTGACCTCCGTGAACGACGTGCCGACCCTCAAGAAGATTCCGGACCAGATGATTGAAGAAAAGCAGCAGTTCAATTCCGTGAACCTTGCTGAACTTGCAAGCGACGCCGACCACGAATTCAAGGACCTTAAGTGGACGGTCACTGGCAACAAGCAGTTGAAGATTGATATCGACAAGAACGGAACGGCGACCATCAAGACTCCGGATGCCAAGTGGAACGGCTCCGAGAAGGTGACCTTCACCGTGACTGACCCGGAAGGCGCTTCTGCCAAGAGCGACGCCGTGTTCACCGTGAAGTCCATCAACGACGTGCCGGTGATGAAGGATATCCCGAGCCAGAAGATCAAGGAGAAGGAACAGTTCAAGACCATCGCCCTCGACGACTTCGTGAAGGACGAGGACCACGACAACTCCAAGCTCAAGTGGACGTTCTCCGGCAACAAGGACCTGAAGGTCCAGATGGACAGCAAGCGCGTGGTGACGGTCACCGCCCCGAACAAGTTCTGGCATGGCGAAGAAACAGTGAAGTTCACCGTTACCGACCCGGAAGGTGCTGCTGACAGCCGTAGCGTGAAGTTTACCGTGGAATCCGTGAATGACCTGCCGGTGTTCACGAAGCCCATCAAGGACCAGACCATTCCCGAAAAGCGCGAGTTTGCGATTATCAACCTCGCTGACATCGTGAACGACCCGGACCACAAGCCCGAACAACTCACCTGGAGCTTCGACGTGAAGGGCGCAAAGGGTGCTCCGAAGGGTTACACCCCGAAGCTCTCCGTGAAGGTCGAGAACCGCATGGCGCACATCGTGATTCCGGACAAGAACTGGAACGGTGCGGAAGAGATTACGTTCAAGGTGGAAGATCCGGAAGGCGGCAAGGCTACCTGCACGGCCCTCTTTACCGTGACCTCCGTGAACGACGCCCCGACCATCGGCAAGATTGACGACCAGACCATCGAAGAAAAGCAGGAATTCGCTCCGATTGACCTCGCTTCCATCATCAAGGACCCGGACCATCCGTTCGAGAAGCTGAAGATTGAAGTGACCGGCACCAAGGAACTGAAGATTGATATCAGCAAGGATGGCAAGGCTACCGTCAAGACCCCGAACAAGATGTGGAACGGTACCGAGAAGGTGACGTTCGCCGTGACCGACCCGGAAGGCGCTTCTGCCAAGACGATGGTGACTTTCACCGTGAAGTCCATCAACGACGTGCCGGTAATGAAGGATATCGCCGACCAGACCATCAAGGAAAAGGGCCAGTTCAAGCCTATCGAACTTGACAACTTTGTGGAAGACCTCGACCACCCGAAGAACAAGCTCAAGTGGAAGATTGAAGGTGCGAAGGAACTCAAGGTGCAGATGGACGGCAGCCACAAGGTGACTGTCACGCAGCCGAACCCGAACTGGCACGGCTCCGAGAAAATCAAGTTCACTGTGACCGACCCGGAAGGCGCAACCGACAGCCGTACCGTTACCTTCACCGTGGAATCCGTGAACGACGCTCCTGAATTCGTGCGCGAACTCAAGGACCAGTCCATCGACGAAAAGAAGCAGTTCCAGACGATCAAGCTTGGCGACCTCGTGAAGGATCCGGACCACAAGGCTTCTGAAATCAAGTGGAGCTTTGACGTGAAGCCCGCGAAGCTTGCCGGTGCCGAGCCCGCCAAGAAGGGCAAGAAGGGAGCCAAGGAAGAAGAAAAGGCTCCTGCAGGTGAAACCCTGAAGGTCAAAATTGATGCAAACCAGGTGGCAACCGTCGAAATTCCGAACAAGTACTGGAACGGTGCGGCAAACATCACGTTCACCGCGACCGACCCGGAAGGCGCGAAGGTTTCGAAGACCGCCCGCTTCGAGGTGCGCTCCATAAACGACTCTCCGAAGATTTCGGACAAGGCCCCGCAGGGCGAAACCATCCGCGAGGGTGGCCGCTTCAAGACCATCGACCTTTCTAACCTTGCTCATGACCCGGACCACGCCGCATCCAAGCTCAAGTGGACTGTTTCCGGCAACAAGCAGCTGAAGGTCGACATGCGTAAGGATAACACGGTAATCGTTTCCGTGCCCGATCCGCAGTGGTCCGGCCGCGAAATGCTCACCTTCACGGTGACCGACCCGGAAGGTGCATCTGCCAACCACAAGATGACCTTCGAGGTGACCCGCGTGAACGACCCGCCGACGCTCGCGAAGAAGATTCCTGATCAGAAGATCAAGGAAAAGGAACAGTTCAAGCAGATCAAGCTCGACGAATACGTGAAGGACCCGGATAACAAGCCGAACGAACTCGTGTGGAAGGTTTCGGGCAACAAGCAGCTCAAGGCTGAAATTTCCCCGAGCCGCATCCTTACCGTCTCTGCTCCGGATAAGTACTTCTGGTGCGCACCCGAGACGATGGTGCTTATTGTGAAGGACCCGGACGGCGCAGAAACGTCGCAGACGGTGACCTTCGAGATTACCTCCGTGAACGACTCTCCCGAAATGAAGGATATTCCGGACCAGAAAATCAAGGAAAAGGGACAGTTCAAGGAAATCGACCTGAACAAGTTTGTCCGCGACCCGGACCACAAGCCCGAACAGCTCACCTGGACGGCTACGGTTGCCAAGGCCGCTGCGGCTCCTGCTCCCAAGAAAGAGGAGAAGAAGTCCAAGAAGCATGCGAAGAAGGGCAAGAAGGGCGCCAAGGAAGAGAAGGAAGAAGAAGCCGCTCCGGCACCCGCCCCGGCTGATGACTTCCAGGTAGAAATCGACAACAGGAACATCGCCCACATCAAGATTGCCGACAAGTACTGGCATGGTGAACGCAACGTGACCTTCACGGTCACCGACCCGGAAGGCGCTAAGGCCTCGAAGACTGCGAACTTCCTCGTGGAATCCGTGAACGACGCTCCGGTCATCAAGCCGATTCCTATTCAGTCTATCCAGGAGAAGGAACACTTCAAGCCCATTGAACTCTCGCAGTATGTTTCTGACCCGGACCATGCGTTTGGCGCCCTCAAGTTTGAGGTGGGTTCTACCCGCTCGCTGAAGGCATCCGTGAACAGCAAGAAGGAACTTGTGGTCACGACTCCGGACAAGTTCTGGAGCGGTACCGAGAAGGTTAAGGTCGATGTGATTGACCCGGAAGGCGCGAAGGCATCCGTGCAGATTACCTTCGAGGTGACTCCGGTGAACGACCCGCCGACCATTAAGCGTATTGCCGGTCAGAAGATCAAGGAAAAGGAACGCTTCGAGCCTGTCGACCTCTCCAAGGCTGCCGAGGACCCGGATAACAAGCCGTCTGAACTCAAGTGGTCTGTTTCTGGCAACAAGCAGTTGAAGGTTGATATCAAGGGCAGCCGCGCGATGGTTGTGACCCCGAATCCGAACTGGTTCGGCAAGGAAACCATCACGTTCACTGTGAAGGATCCTTCCGGTGCTACGGCATCTTCGAACGCGACCTTCGAGGTGACCCCGGTGAATGACCCGCCGACGCTCAAGCCGGTGCAGCCGTTCGTCATCGAAGAAAAGAGGCAGTTCCAGCCGTTCGACTTCAGCAAGGTCGTTAGCGATCCGGATAACAAGCTCGATGAGCTCAAGTGGACGCTCGACAACGACAAGCCGGGTGCGAAGGAAGCCCCTGCCAAGAAGCACAAGAAGCACAAGCATGCCGAACCTGAAGAGGCTCCTGTGAAGCATGAGCTCATCTTCAACATTAGCGACAAGGGCGTGCTGACCTGCGAAACTCCGAACAAGTTCTGGAACGGAACCGAAACCGTGACCGTGAACGTATTTGATCCGTCGGGCGAAAAGGCTTCCGTCAATGTTAAGTTTACGGTGAAGCCGGTTAACGATCCGCCGGTCGTGAAGGAAATTCCGGGCCAGGAAACGCTCGAAGGCAAGTCCTTCAAGCCGATTAAACTCGACCAGTATGTATCCGACCCCGATCACAAGGCTCACGAAATCAAGTGGAAGGTGACGGGAGCCAAGTTCCTCGATGTGATGATTTCCGGTGGCCGCGAGGCTGTCGTGAAGCCCAAGAAGCAGGATTGGTTTGGCGAAGAAACGCTTGTGTTCATGGCCCAGGATCCAGCCGGTGGCATGGACAAGACTGTCGTGAAGTTCGTGGTGAAGCATGTGAATGCAGTCCCCGTGATGCGCGACATTCCTGACTACACCATCAAGGAAGATGACCATGGCGGCGTAATCGCTGTCATCAAGCTTGACCAGTATGCTCGCGACAAGGACCACAGGAACGAAGAGCTCAAGTGGAGCTGGACCGGAAACAAGTTCCTCGACGTGAAACACGACAAGTACAAGAGGACGATTACGGTAGCCCAGCCGCATGAGAACTGGAACGGCAAGCCGGAACGCATCACCTTCACGGTGTCTGACCCGGATGGCGCGAAGGCTTCGAAGACGGCTACGTTCACGGTGACGGCCGTCAACGACCCGCCAGTGGCAAAGAGCCAGACCTACATGGTCCAGGAAGGCGAGACTCTCAAGGTTCCTGCTTCCGAAGGCCTCTTCGCAGGCGTCTCCGATGCCGATGGCGAAAAGCCCGTGTCTGCCCAGCTGGTGCAGCGTCCGCGTAACGGCAAAATCGACTTGAACGAACGCGACGGTAGCTTCACCTACACGCCGAACCGCGGATTCTCCGGCCTCGATGAATTCACCTTCAAGGTGAAGGATCCGGGTGGGGTCTACTCCAAGGTCGAAACTGCCGAAGTCAATGTCACCTTCAAGATGAAGGACCTGCGTGGCAATGCTCCGAAGCCGGCTCCGAAGGCTGAAGAGCCGAAGGAAGAGGAAAAGCCCGCCAAGGCCGACAAGAAGGGCAAGAAGAAAAAGAAGAAAAGATAGCCCTAGGCAGTAATGCAAAGTTTCAGAGCCCGCGCACTGCGCGGGCTTTTCTGTGTTTAGCGATTGCCTTGAATGAGGACGTGGGAGGTGAAATTTAGTTTTGGGAGGCTGGGGGCGGTTGTTTCACTTCGCTCAATAAACGAGAAGTCCTCTCTTTCGAGAGGACTTCTTCGCGGGATAGACGAGGCTTGAACTCGCAACCTCCGGCGTGACAGGCCGGTGCTCTAACCAAAATTGAGCTACCACCCCAGAGTGGTTTTGACCGATAAATCAGTCAACGAGCCAAATATATAAATGATATTGCACCTTGTCAAGTGAAAAGGGCGCTTTTTCTTCTTTTTTTTTCAAAAAAATCCCCGCCTGCTGCGGGGATACTCTTCTGGATGCCTGGGCAGTCCGTTTGGATGCTCGGGGCTATTTCTGGCCGGGGTACTTGACGCGGGTGTGGAATGTGCCGTCAAGGCTGTGCATGAACGCCTTCTCGAGCTTGAAGAGCTCCTTGATGGAGAGGTCGCATTCGCTGAACTGCCCTTCGTCGAATCTGCCGTGGATGGTCGAATGGATCATCGATTCAAGAATTTCGGGGTTCTGGTCCGTCATGGAGCGGCTTGTTGCTTCGATGATGTCGGCAAGCATGAGAATGGCCGTTTCCTTGCTCTGGGGCTTGGGACCCTTGTAGTGGAAAACGGACTCGTCGACGGTCTTTCCCTCTTCCTTGGCGGCTTCGACGGCCTTATGGTAGAAGTACTGGATGAGTGTCGTCCCGTGGTGCTCGGTGATGCCTGCGGCGACCAGGTCGGGAATCTTGTAGTCCTTGGCCAGCACCGCACCCTGTTCCACGTGGCTTACAATAATTTTTGCGGACTGGTCGGGCTCGATGTTATTGTGTGGGTTCACGCCCTGTTTCTGGTTCTCGGTGAAGTATTCGGGGCGCATGGTCTTGCCGATATCGTGGTAGAGCGCCATGACACGTACCAGGAGCGAATTCGCACCGATGCTGTCTGCGACTTTTTCGGCGAGGTTCGAAACCTGGATGCTGTGGTGGAACGTGCCCGGGGCGAGCTCCGAGATACGCTTGAGTGCCGGACGGTTGAAGTCGGACATCTCCATGAGTGTGAGCACGGTCGTGATGCCGAAGATGCGTTCGATAAGGTGGATGAACAGCACGGAGGCGATGGCGGAACAGATGATGATGTTCACGCTGCCTGCGATGAGCGTCTGGTAGAAGGGAATGCCGCCCATGCGGTTCCTGAGCAGGAACATGATGCAGATGGCGCCTGCGAGCGCGACGATTCCTGCAATGATGGACCATACGAACTGGATACGGTAGCGGATGCGGGCGAGCGGCTGGGTGAGGATGGAAAGGACTCCGAACACGGTAATCGTTGCGGCGAGGTCATAGCCGTTGAGGATGCCGAAGAACATGGCCGAGAACGCGGAGAAGGCAATCCCTACGCGCTGCTCGTAGAGGACCATCGCGATGACAGGGGCGACTGCGAAGGGGTATACCCACATGAAGTCGATGCCTTCGGGAATGACGACCATTTCCAGCTTGCTGAGACTGCCGGAGAAGTTGTGCACAATCCAGTAGGCGACGAGCTGAAGCGCCAGGATGACCATGAGACTCCACAGCTGTCTCGGCGTCTTGAGGGATTTTGTCGCGGATGAGAACGCGAAAAACGCGAACAATACGGAAATGATGACGAAGAATACGAGCGCCTGGCCATAGGGAGCCGTGAGGGTGCGCGCGTTCTCTTCTTTCTGCTGGGCCTGCTGGAACGCTTCGAGCTTTTCGAGGATTTCCTTGGTGACGGGGGTGCCCTGCGAGACGATTTCCACGCCGCGCGGGACCATGCCCTTGATGAGGGTGACCTTGTTCCTCGCTTCTTGCTTGCGCGCCTGAGTCTCCTTTTCGAGGTAGAACACGTTGGGAAGCGTAAATACGTACAGGACTTCGTAGAATGCGCTCTGGAGCGCTTGCTCGGTAGGGAAGGCACGCTGTAGCTGGTTGAACGCTTCTTCGATGCTTCGTTGCAGCGGCTGGATTTCGCTGATTTCAACGGTGCTTTCGTCGCTATCCTTGATGAGCGAAACGGTCGGCTTGTTGTAGATGATATACTTTGTATTCTGGAGGTTGTAGTTGTTGTTGAAAAGCTGGACTTCGGTTTCGGTTTTCGCTATGAGCGTGTTCGATACGCCCTTTTCGAGCATGCGGTTGAATGTGGCGAACAGGGAGTCGCGGGCCTTGGCGTTCTGGCTCAGCGGACGGATGGCGGTAATGGAGACTCTCTGCTTGAGCGTTTCGTAGATGCGGCTTGCCTGCTGCACCTTCTTTTGTATGGAATCGTTGCTTTCGTTATTGGCTCCGCTAGCGCTGATTTGTGACTGGAGGTAGCCGTACTGGGCGAGCTTGTGCAGATATTGCTTGAGGTCCTCGCTGATGCGGTTTGTCTCGTCGGTGTTGTACCCGAAGATGGCATTCACCTTTTCTTCGGCGCGCTGGCGTTCGGTCTCGATTTCCTGTTGGGATTTGGGAATGTCAAAATTGAGCGTTGCGACGATGGTGCGGGTGCTCAGCTGCCCGAGGTGCGGGTGTTCGGCTTGTAGCGCGATGTTCTTGTCGGGAAAAAGGAGGATGGCAAGTGCCGTTATCAGCAACCAACCGATAGCGAGATGGATTCTTTTCTGCTTCTTCTTCATTTTCTCTTTTCCTTTGAATCTCTTTGTTCGTAGGCGAGCAGGATGTCTTTTACCAGGTGGTGGCGCAGGACGTCTGTTGCTTCAAATTCGATTCGTGCGATGCCGCGGATTCCGGAAAGGATCCTCATGGCGTGCTCGAGTCCCGATTCCTGGGCGGCGGGAAGGTCGACCTGGGATGTGTCCCCGCAGATGATGGCCTTGCTGTTGGGGCCGATACGCGTGAGGAACATCTTCATCTGGGCCGTGGTCGTGTTCTGGGCCTCGTCGAGGATGATGAATGCCCGCTTGAGCGTTCGGCCTCGCATGTAGGCGAGGGGGGCGACTTCGATGGCGCCGGTTTCCTCGTAGCGGCGGAGTTTCTCGGTCGGGAGCAGCTCGGCGAGGCTGTCGTGGATGGGGCGCAGGTAGGGGGCGATCTTTTCCTTGAGGTCGCCGGGCAAAAAACCGAGTGATTCTCCGGCTTCGACGGCCGGTCGCACGAGGCATATCCTTTCGGCTTCGTGGTTTTCGAGGCTTGCAACCGCAAGCGCGACCGCGAGGAAGGTCTTGCCGGTGCCCGCCGGACCCTTCGCAAAAACGATGTCGTTCTCGCCGACCGCGCGTATCAGCTCGGCCTGCGCGCGCGTTTTCGCGGCGACCGGGACCCCGAACCTGTTCCGGAGGACGGGCGCGGACGAGAATTCGCCAAGAGGGGGAACGGCGGGCGAGGTTGCACCTAGAAGGCGCGAAACGTCGCTTGCCGAAAGCGGGTTCCCGTTCCTTGCCGCTATCTTGAGCTGGTCGAGCACGGCGAGGAGGCCTGCTGTGTCAGCCCCTTCCTTTTCGCGGATGGTGAGACCGTGCATGCGCGTGAGTATCTCAACACAAAAACGGCTCTCCAGCAACCGGAAAACCGTTTCGTTCTCACCCGAAATCATGCGTTTCAGGTTATCTGAGATGGAATAATGTTCCAAATGGCCTACTCGGCGTCGGGACGTTCCACCGGAATGCCCAACTTGTTCTTGGCATCGAAGATTTCCTTGCGGAGCTTATGGTTCTCTTCGTTGGCGGCCATGGCTTCGTCTTCGGTCTTCTTCAGCTTGTTTTCGTCAATAACTTCCTTGGGCTTGGAAGGCTTGCTGCTGCTTCCGCCTTCGACAGATGCGGCTTCATCGCCGTCATCGCCGCTGTAGCCTTCGCTACCGCCACCGGAGGAGCCGGCACATGCGGTCAAGAGTGCGAACGAAAGGGATGCAAGGATAACTTTCCATTTTTTTGTAAGTGACATTTGTTCAGGCTCCATTCTAGTCTGTGATGCCTAAAATCTATAATAATTTGAAACGGAAAGAGCGCTAAAATGGTAAATTTATGGCGAAATTTTACTTTTCCTGAGGAAAAAATGGCAACAAAGGCTTTTTCTCGACCCTATTCGCAGGTTTTTATCGATTCCCCGCGCTACAATTCCAAAAATTTGTACAAAAAACGCCGTAGGGCCATGTTGAAGGCTCTCGACTCGTTCTGCGTCTTTGCCGGAATACCGGCCGATCCGGGCTCGGAGGAGGCCTATGTGCAGACTTGGAACAAGTTTGTGCAGGAACCGGCGTTTCTTTACCTCACGGGCATCAACCAGGCGGGTTGCTACCTGCTTCTGGACCCTGCGACGGACGAGGAAATTCTGTTTGTGCCCCCGAAGGACCCGTTCAGGGAGTTCTGGAACGGAAGGCGTCTCGGTTTCCTGAAAGGCGATAGCGGGGTCCGGAAGGTGACGGGGATTGCCGACGTGCGTCCCGAATCCGAACTCTGGGACGAGATTGCGATGCGGGCGACGAGGCTCCCGAAGGGTGGGCATGCCTATGCGTATTTCTTCGAAAAGTTCCGCGACGACCACAACGACCGATTCCGCAAGTCGATGCTCAAGGCCTTGCGCGGCATGGATGTTGTGCTCCGGAGTGCGGCTCCGCTGCACTGGAAACTGCGTCTGCCGCTGGAACCGGAACGCATTGTGGATGCGGAGGCGGCCCAGAAGGTGACGGACGGGGCGTTTCGCGAAGTGCTTTCGCGTTTTGGCGAGCTCCGTACCGAACGCGACCTCTCGCTCATGCTCGACTACGAGATGCAGCGCCACAGCGACGGCGACCTTGCGTTCCCGACGATCTGCGCTTGCGGGGAGAACGCCTGCTGCCTGCATTATGTGAAAAACGACGAGCCCCTGCGTGCAGGCGAGATGGTCCTCCTGGACTTCGGCGTGCGAATCGGGTCGCTCCACAGCGATATTTCGCGCACCTTGCCTGTCAACGGGCGCTTCAATCCGTTGCAGAAGCTGCTTTACCGGATTGTGCTCGATGCGGCGAGGGAATACCAGAAGTTCGTGCGCCCGGGCGTGTCGCTGAGGGAAATCGGGAATGTCCCCTGGGATTTTATCATGCAGGAACTCGAAACGCGGCTGGTGCGCGGCGCGAAGGGTTCGTATAAACTATTGTACGACAGGCGGCCGCACGGGGTGAGCCACTTTATCGGGGAACAGATTCACGAGGGCGACCCCGGTTCCCGTTCGCTCGATGTCACCCTTGAACCCGGAATGCTTATCTCCTGCGAGCCGGGACTCTATGGCGAATTTTCGGGTGTTTTCCGCGGCAAGCGCATTTTTGCAAAAATCGGCATCCGCATCGAGGATGACCTGCTGATAACCAAGGGCGGATTCCGCAATATTTCGGAAAATATCCCGAAAGAGCCCGATGAAATCGAACGTTTGATGCCTCGCCGTTGAGGCAAAACGTGCTATTTTCTAAATTTACACCCGAATTGTAATCCTGCGGGGAAAAGCCCCCGCAGGTCAAATTAAGGGTTTTTCATGTGGAAAGTTAAAGGTTCTGTCCGCTATTTCTTATCGATTCTCGCGACAGTGTTTGTTCAGATGGGCGTGTTTATCTATGCCCAAAAGATTCTCTCGGGCTCGTTTACGAGCGCAACCACCGGCCAGACCTGGCAGACGTTCATGCTCCAGATTTTCTTCATCGCGCCTTACGTGCTGATGATTTGGCCCGCCGGTTTCTTCTCGAACCGATTCTCGAAGAACAAGGTGCTCGCGTGGTCCTCCCTGTTCATGACGCTGTTTGTTATCGCCCAGGCGGTCCTTGTCACCTGTAACTGCCCGCGAGTGGCTTTCTGGCTTTCTATCGGCCTGTCTTCGGGTTTTGCGGTCCATAGCGCGGCAAAGTACGCGATCATCCGTGAAATGTTCGGAGTCCACCACTTGAGCTACGCGAACGCGTTCCTCCAGATTTTCTCCCTGATTGGCATAATCGCCTCGAGCTGGCTTGCCATCGTTGGCGTGAACCTTATCGACCTGAATGCCCTAATCCGCTATGAGGCGGTTGGGTTCATTATCGAAAAGTCGGTCGTGATTCCCTGGATTCTCGTTACGGTGAGCGTGCTCGGTACGGTCGCTAGTTTCCTTATCCCGAAGGTCAAGTACAACGACAAGAACATCAAGTTCTCCGTTGCCCGCCGCCGCCTGAGCTTTGGCTGGCGTCACCGCACACTCCGTGCCTCCATTATCGCTCTCTCAATGTTCTGGGCTCTTGCACAGGTGTTCCTGCTTGTGTTCCAGGATGTTTCGGGTTCGCAGACGGTCAACACCATGCAGAACTACCTCGCGTTTGCCGTCGTGGGCCTCGTGGTGGGGTCCATCATTGCGGCGCATAACTCGAAGGACTTCATCGAGACGGGCTTTGTGCCGCTTGGCATGATTGGCGCATCGCTTTGCATGTTCCTTATCCCGTTCTTCGTGCATCCAGTGGCGCTCTCTATCCTCTACACGGCAATCGGTATCTTCGGTGGCATGTTCCTCGTTCCGGTGAACGCGCTCTTGCAGTACAACACCCGCCCCAACAATTCGGGCTGGGTCATTGCGCTTGCGAACATGATACAGGCCCTTGTGCTCGTGGTGTTCCTGTTCATCTATTCCTCGCTGGTCCGCTACACGTCTCTTGAACCGTCGTATTACTTTATCGGCCTCGCGCTCATTTCGGTGGGCGTGTTCTACTGGTCCATTCTGAACCTTCCGCAGGCGCTTGTCCGCTCGCTGTTGCGCCTGGTGTTTAGTCGTTACAAGATTCGCGTGCTCAACGTGGGCAATATCCCGAACGACGGTCCGGTGCTCCTGGTCGGTAACCACCACAGCTTTATTGACTGGGCTATGGTGCAGATGGCCTGCCCGCGCCCGCTGTGCATCGCTAGCAACAAGGACCATTTCGAGAAGTGGTACCTGCGAGCCATGTTGAAACGACTCGGAATGATTCGTATCGACAATCGCCATCCGGAAGAAGCCATGGAGAAAATTCGTGAGCGGCTCCTGGCGGGCCACGCCGTGGTGATATTCCCGACGGGCGAAGTTTCGAGGTCGCCTCACGTGGAACCCTTCAGCATCGACTATTCTAAGGCTGTCGAGGGGACGGACGCCGTTGTCGTGCCGTTCTACACCCAGGGCCTCTGGGGTTCGAACTACAGCTATAGCAGTTCTAACATGTTCGGTGCATCTGCCGACCGCGCGGTGACGGTTGCCTTTGGCGAACCGATCCCGGCGAATACGCCTGCCAATGAAGTCCGCACGATTATCAGGAAGATTTCCATCGATGCCTGGAACTACGCGGTCTCGTTCGTGAAGCCGGTGGGCGACAGCTGGATTCGCACCTACAAAAAATACGTGAAGAACGGCCCTGCCATCTACAATCCCGACGGCGGGCACTTCTCTGGCTACAAACTGATGGGCGCGGTGGTCGCATTTAGCAGGCACCTGAAGAAGATTCTCGGCCCCGATGAGAAGCATGTGGGCATCATGTTGCCGCCTTCTCCGGCAGGTGTCATCGTGAACCTCGCTCTCTGGCTCTTGGGCAAGACGAACGTGAACCTGAACTACACCTCCTCTGTGGACAACGTAAAGTTCTGTGCCGCCCGCGCCGATGTGAAGTCCGTGATTACGAGCCGCCAGTTTGTCGAAAAGCTCAAACTGCGCGGAAACGACTACTCGAAGATTGCGGGCGAGAATTTGCGCCTGTTCTATGCCGAGGATTTCATGAAAGAAATCCCGAAGGCAAAAATTGCATTCTACCTCGTATTCTGCGTGATTGCGCCGAGCTGGCTTATCAAGCTCTGCTTCCGCAAGCGCGTGAAGCTCGACGATATCGCGGCCATCATGTTCAGCTCGGGTTCCGAGGGTACCCCGAAGGGCGTGATGCTCAGCCACCGGAACCTGATGGGCAATATTCAGCAGCTGGCTTGTATTTTCAACGTGACGCGCAACGACGTGATGCTTTCGGAACTCCCGCTGTTCCACAGTTTTGGCCTTACGGTGACGACGCTCTTGAACCTCACGGAAGGCTGCCCGATTGTAACCGTGGCAGACCCGACCGACGTGAAGACGATGGCGCGAGTTTGTGCGGAATTCCGCGTGACTGCGTTCGTGGCGACCCCGACGTTCTTGCGTGCATTTACGATTAGCCGCTACGTGCACCCGATGGCACTCAAGTACGTGCGCCTGATTATCGCCGGTGCCGAAGCCCTGCGCCCCGAACTTGCTACTGCGTTCCGCCTCAAGTTCGGTAAGGAAATCTACGAGGGCTACGGCTGTACCGAGACCGCCCCGGTGGCAAGTATCAATACCGAGAACAACCTGCACAGCGACTACATGACTATGCAGGTGAACAACAAGCCCGGTACGGTGGGCATGGCGCTCCCGGGCTCGCAGTTCCTGATTGTGGACCCCGATACGAACGAGCCCCTGCCTACGGGCGAGGCGGGTATGATCCTTATCGGTGGTTGCCAGGTGATGGTCGGCTACCTCAAGGACGAGGAACGCACCAAGAGCGTGATTACGATGATTAACGGCAAACGCTACTACCGTACGGGTGACAAGGGCTACCTCGACGAGGACGGCTTCCTCACGATTGTGGACCGCTACAGCCGATTTGCCAAGCTCGGTGGCGAGATGGTGAGCCTCGGAGCCGTGGAAAAGAAAATCCAGGATACGCCCGTGCTCGAAGGATGCGATTACGTGGTGACGACGGTCCCCGATTCCGCGAAGGGTGAAAAAATCGTGCTCCTGTACCAGGGGGACAAAAATCCGAAGGATGTTCTTGCTGAACTGCGCGCGAGCGGGTTCCCGCCGATTATGCTGCCGTCTGCCGCCTTTGCGGTGGAGAAGGTGCCTAAGCTGGGAACGGGCAAGGCGGACTTCACGACAGCCAAGAAAGTGGCTCTCCAGCTGGTAGGGATATCTAAATGAGAGGCTTGACTCCGGTTCGGACAGCAAGGCTTATTGCCTCGGTGATTGCGCTTGTGGGCATGGTGTTCCTCTTTTTGGAACGCCTGCTTTCGGCAGTCCTCGTGATGGCTTCTGACGGAGTGAAACTGGGACTTGCCCGCTACAACAATTTTACGGGCCGGTTCGCCTCGCAGAACTTTGCCGAAGACAAGCAGCTTCTGTCGCTCCTTAAGGAGGTTCAGGGCTTGCTTCCGTCTGCCGAAAGCGCCCTTGCCATATTTATGGTGATTGCGATTGTCCTGCTCGTGATTGCGGTGCTGGGGCTTGCGTTGCCGAAACAGTTCGTGCATGTGCTCGTGGCGCTCAAGCTACTCAAGTGGGAAACGGGCGAGGCCGCCTCGGAGGAGTCTAGAGAATCCTTGCGTGAAATCCTCGCGAAGGTCGGGAATGTCCCGCTCAAGAAGATTGCGCTTCCCTGCGCCGTGGTGCTGGGGGTCGTGGTTGCCGTATTTGCGGTTCGCAGCTGCCACGAGACGGTGAAGGCTGCGTCGGTTTCCGATTCCATCGCGGAAATGCAGCAGAAGGCTGTCGAGTACATGGAAGCCCAGAAGGCGTTTTACGCGAAGAGCAAGGCGGTTGGCAATGCGGCGGCCCTGCAGATTCCCGACTCGCTATCGACAAGCGCATTTGACTACAAGGTAACGGGCGGCCGCTTTACTGCGGTTTCGAAGGTCCTGCTGGAAAATTGCCCCGCGGGGAGCAAGTGGAGCGTGAGCGCCTCTACGAAGGGGTTCTTCGAGAAGGAACTCGTGCTGTACCGCAGCGCTCCGAAGGACAGCGCCTGCGCGAAGCTCACCCCCGACTTCAAGAAACTGGGGCGCAACCAGTAGTTTCTGCACGGATTTTACACGCTTTTGGGCCCGGTATATTCCGGAGCCCTTCTTTTTTTGCGCAAAAAAGGATAAATTCAGTATTAACCGGCGCGGGTGTGTCGGGATTTTTGTGCGGTATTAATTGGAGTACGCAATGAAATTGAACAGGATGTTGGTTGGGATTGCCGTGGCAGGGGTGGTTTCGAACGCCGCGGCCATCGAGTGGGTAAACCAGTGCGCAAGCAACGGCTTTACGCTGATTGCCGAATCGGAGCATTTTGAGGTCTGCAAGAAGCCCAAGACGGATGACGGGCAGGCGAACAACGTGTCTATCCCTACGGCGGATGCGCAGGGCGTGCTTCAGTCGCTCGAGAAGGTTTTCTCGTTCTACATCGATTCGCTCGGATGGATGCTCCCGTTCCCGAGTAGCCCCGATAGGAAGCTCAAGAGCAACATCTACGTGTTCGACAACTCCGTGATGGCGGCGCTCTACGGCGGGCAGGACTACGTGAAGGGCCTGAACGGCGAATACGGGCCCGGCATGTGGATTGGCGTGGGCTCCCTCAAGGATTACTGGGGTACATCGCACGAGTTTGCGCACGGCCTGCAGGGAGTGGCGGGCTGGATGGGCAACAACAGCCATTCGGGCTGGTTTGCAGAATGCCACGCAAACTGGATGGCGCACCAGTACAACCCGAACGACGCCCACTGCGCGGAATACCTTATCAACTACCCGTTCCTCTACTACGGCTCTACGCGTGACCGTTACTGCAACTGGCAGTTCTTCGAACACCTCAAGGAGGAATTCGGCGGCGGCAATAAGGGCGCGCACGAGGTGAACCGTATATGGATGGAATCCATCCGCGATGGGGAAGCCGGCCGCATGGAACAGACTCCGTTTACGGCCATGATGAAGGTTTACGGCTGGTCGCTCGATAGTTTGAACCAGCAGTTCGGCAAGTTTGCGATGAAGAACGCGACGCTCGAATATACGCCCGCGAAAAAGGCCTTGTACAAGAAGTCCTGGGGCGATTACGAATTTGCGACGAGGCGCGAGGCTTCGGGCTGGGGCGACAATTACCGCAGGCACCCGCGCGTGACCATGCTGAACAAGATGGAATGTACGGCGGGCGAGGCGTGCGCGGACCGTTACATTTCGCCCTCCTACTGGGCACCGCAGCGTTGGGGCTACAACCTGGTGCGCATCTACCCCGAAAAGGCGGGGAAGGTCACGGTCAAGTTCCGCGGAATCGTGCAGGATAAGCCGACTGTGAACGGCTACACCTGTTTTGGCGACAATACGGATTACTACATGGGCAAGACGTACAGGTGGTGCAACTACGCGCCGGATGCGTTGCCGGACCCGGCTTCGGGCTGGACGGTCGGGCTTGTCGCCGAGGGTTCGGACGGCACGCCGCGCTACAGCGAGATGAAGCACGGTACGGGATTCAACCTGGAAATCGAGACGAAGGATAACGACAAGGCCTTGTGGCTGGCCGTGACGGCAACGCCGACCGAGATGCAGACGATTCTCTGGGACCAGTTCTACTACAGCATTTACCGCTACCCGTACATGATCGAAGTAGAAAACGGCGCTCCCGAAGGCTACAACAAGGATTTCTGGAAGCCCGCGAATGCGAGCGGCTACAAGCAGCATAGCAACGGCGGAGGCCTCGTGAGCAGCAAGGCGAAGGTAGATGCGAGCGTGTACGTGGGCCCCGATGCGGTCGTGAACGGCGGTACGATTTCGGGAAACGCGCAAATCGAGGATTTCGCGGTCATTAATGGCGGGACGATTAGCGGAAACGCCATTGTCCGCGGGCGTGCGCTCGTAACCGCGGGTACAATCTCCGACGATGCCGTGCTCGAAGAAGACGCATGGCTCGTGAGCGGTGCCATCAGCGGGCACGCGAAGGTGGGTGCGATTTCGATTATCGTGAACACCACCGTGACAGACTACGCGCAGGTCTATGGCGTGATGTGGGCGGTAAACGGCAAGAAGCTTTCCGGCACGGCGCAGCTGCGAGGCGACCTCGAGAACAACTTCACGAAAGAACTTACGAAGGGCGTGTTCTACGGCATGGTCGACGACGGCATGCTGAACAATGCGAACTACGGCGCGAACCTCACGACGCCCCCGACCGACGCGACCGCAAGTATCGAGAATGCGCAGTGGTACACCGTAGCCGACGATTCTACGTCGGTAGGCCCCGGGGACGATTCGACGACGGTTAACCCGGTTCTTACGGGCAAGCGTGGTGTGGATTCGCAGAAACCGAGACTCTACTTCGATTCGAAGGAGCAGGCGGTATTTGTCCGCGTCAAGAAAAACGGACGCGAGTACCGCTACCGCGTGAGCGGAACAAGGAATAGGTAGGCCTTCTTCCAATTTGGTATATGGAGATGTATGTTTTTTATAGCGACCTGCTGGTCGCTATTTTTGCTATTTTGTACGTTGTAAAAAAAAAGTGTTTGGACTCTAGGAGGAGTTTATGAAACAGTTGACGCTTTCAAGGGCGTTTTTCGCCCTCTTTTTGCTTGCTTTTGGCTTTGGCCAGGCTTCCGTGGTCCAGATGCCTTCAGATCTTGATCGCTATTTTAAACGCGAACCGCCCTATGCTCCCAAGGTCGTTTTCTGCACGAAGGCTCCAGTGGCAAAGGATTCTTCCAAGGCCATTGAAGTCGATGTCGTCACGTCGGATTCGACCATCCCCTGGGTAGATTGGGATTTCAAGTTTCCCTATATCCAAAAGTATTTGAGAATCGGTGGAGTGGAGTATAGCACACTCGATATACTGAATAAAGTCAATGCAACCAGGTTCAAGATTTTGCAGGCCATGCAGCGCGATATGCGTTCCAACGGGGATACGCTGTGGCTGGATTTACGTGGCATGGATAAACAACCGGATTTCTTCTCCGCCATAAACTTCAAGGTGAGAGCGGGCGAGGGGGCGCCAATCAAGGATATCGACCTGTTGGCGACCGGTGAAAAAGCTTGCCCGCTGGATTCGGCATTTGATTTGCTCGGGATTGAATTCAAGTTCAAGACGAGCGATAGCGTGAAGGTTGATTTGGGGAAGGTAAGCAAGATGTCGGATGCCGTTGCGACGGTCGTATTTGACATCAAGTTCAAGAAATACGGTGACAAGCGCTCGATGAATACGGCCTTCAATTATTTCACGCTTGAATTCCCTGCGGTGACGCCGGAAGATACGAAGAATTGGCCGCTCGGTATCGCAGGCGACAGGTTGACTGCCTATCTGACAAAGGACGGCGCGCAGACCAATGTCAGGCTGGATGCGAAACTTGATGCAATCTACATGCCGCTTCTCGTCGACTTTGACAGGCTGGATACATTCGATATCCCGTTTTTGGAAAACGACGGTTTCATGATAGAGGGCGAACTCTTCCGCTTGGGAAAACTCTTTAGAACTGTTAACGATTACTACAAGATGACGGGATCCTTTGTGGACGATGCCATTGACGATGATTTAAAAATTGCATTTAAGGACGTCTCTGCCGGGTTTGAAAAGTATGCGAACAAAAGGGTTGTTATCGATGACATTGCCTTGCTCGACAGGGCCCTCCCGGATGAAAACGTCCGATATGACGACAAGTATTTTGTGAGCCTGATGAATCCTTCGCGTGTCGATGCCAATAAAAAGATCCAGCTGAAAAATGCAGAGAATGTGCTGGTCTATAAGATAACGCTCGATTCGCTCAAGTATTTCGGGAAAAGGCATTTTGACGGCTTTTATGCTTATGGCCTTGATTTCGATATTGTCGCTTACGCCAAGCAGGTCGTTTATGCGTCGAATAACAGCTGGATTGTCTGGCAAGAAAGCTACCTCGACCGCATCGACTTGACGCTTTCTGCAAATGTGCATTCGCTGGATATCGGGCTGTTCAATGTGAAGTTCGGGAACGGATCTAATGATAAAGAAGCAAGGCTTACTTACAAGGTGAGCATTTACCCTTGGAATAATGCTGGTGAAAATGTGAAAGCCTCGCTCGAATTGAGCTTTGATTCGTTGACGGTGCTTGCCGGAAATATGGTCATGGAAACATTGAAAAACAAAAATAAGAAGGAGCGTCTTAGCTATGACTTCGAAAACAGAAAGTGGATTTTGCCCAATTCGTTAAAGCGCTTTTCGAAATATTCGAGCGACGACCTTCTCAATCATGTCTATGCTGTCCTGAATGCGATGCGTTCGGTGAATGGAATTGCCGGGACCGATGTCGCTACGAAATTTGAGCAGTTCGTTTTTGGGGATAGCCTGAATAATCGAAAGTCGGAGATCTTGAAAAAGGAGAATGGAAAGTACATCAAGGACTTTGCGGATGTAAGTAAATTCGCATGGGACTATAATTATGCCTGGCACATTACTTTTTCCGATAACAAGAAGAGGGATGCGGATGATGCCTGCAAGCTTGTTTTCCTTGACGAGAACAAGAATGAAATCGCCTTTAAAGACGGAATCTCGAAGTCGAAAGTAGCGTATGCTAAAATCGTTTTCCGGTTCAACTTTGACTTGCGTCCTGATTACCGCCTCGAATTCGTTGCTGCATTGCGGAAGAAACTTGCGGAACTTCCCTCGGATGCGCAAGTGCGTCTCGGATTCGATTCGGATGTGTTCCTCGAATGGCTGGTGGACCTGAGGCGCTGATGAGATTTGTTGTTGCATCGCTGCTCGCAATCCTGCTTGTGGGTTGCGCTCCGCAAATTCACTTTAACCGGACAAGCGAATCCTGGGAGCGCTCGCTCCCGACTCTAGAAGAAAGGGTTGATATTCCGTATGTCGGGAGTACGCTGGATGTGGGCGGCCGCGAATTGGCTGTGCCCAAAATTTTTGAAATAGCAGGAGAAGTCTGGAACAAGGTCAATCTTGTATTTTACGACCATATGAAGGTGGTTGGCGATAGCCTTCTGCTGGATTTGCAGGGCCTGAAAAAGGCTGTGAAGGATGTGCATCCGTCCGTCGATTCCTTAAACAAGGGGAGGGTCGAAGATATTTTTTCAGCCATATACATCAGGTTGCCGAAAGGCAAGGGCTTCGAGCCTAAATCTCTGGATCTCCTGAAGATTGGGGATAAGGATAGCACGCTCATCATGGATGTTGATTCCTTTGTGATTGAACTTAAGCCGGAAATAAGGGATTCTAAAATCTCGTTCGACAAGGAAATCGTGTCGAATGTCAATGCCTCGTTTGTTCTTGATGTCAAGGTCAAAAAGAACGAAAACGAAGTTTCCCTAATTTCGAGTTTTGATTCGCTTGTTTTTGATTTTCCCGGTATAACGGCGGGAAAGACAAAAGAGTGGCACGTCTGCGTGAAAAATGATCATTTGAAAGTCTCGATAACCAAGGAAAACCTTCAGTATAATGTTGACCTGTGCGATTATATACCTGATTATTATATGTCGATAAACGAAGAACTGGATTCCTTGAAAGACGCGGAAATCCCTTTATTGGGAAAACCGTATTTTTCCAGGGGTAATGAGGTTATTGACATTGAAAAACTCATCGACATCATTGACAAGTACAGTATGTTCCTTTCCGTATTTACTGATGAATCCCTTGATGTCATGAATACCGTTCCTGGAGGAAAGCTCTATATTGAGAGATTGAAAAAATGGATAAATTTCTATATCGATGAAAGGCTTCCGCTGGTCGATATTGCACTGGTGAACAAGTCGCTCGATGCCTACGATAATTACGATAGTATCGAGCTCGTGGATTTGAAGGGGGGCGAGTCCTCAAAAAAGGCGGAACCGCTTCAGATGCATGAACAGGAAAATACGCTGGTGTACAAGATATCTTCGGATATGCTCAAGTACGCGAAGAAGGTTGACTTCGGCTTGCAGAATGTTGAAATGCTAGATGTGCATTTTGACGCCTATGTCAAGAATGTATTCCATATTTTTAAAGGTTATGTTATTGGGGATTTCTGTTATCTTGATCAGCTGGATTTTAAGTTTACGGCGCCGGTTTCATCTGGAACGTTGAATTACAGGATGCTCTTTAATGTGGGCTTCTTGCGAAACGATAGGGGATTTTTCCCGACGCTGGAGATTGTGCCTGATTCGTCTGCCGAGGGGGCAGGGCACATTCGGTATGACTTTGTAGAAAAGAAATGGAAATAGCAAAAAGCCCCGGATTTGAATCCGGGGCTAATCTATTTAAGGATGGATTGCTTCGTCACTGCGTTCCTCGCAATGACGTTTTAGCTAGCCGTTGACCTGCGGAAGCTGGGCGAGGCTCTTGGCGATATCTTCATCCGTCGGGATGTAGTCGCTCATTTCGCCGTCGTTGAACTTCTGGTAGGCAACCATGTCGAAGTAACCCGTACCGGTGAGACCGAATACGATGTTCTTGGCCTGGCCGCTTTCCTTGCACTTGAGGGCTTCGTCGATCGTTGCGCGGATGGCGTGGCTGGATTCCGGAGCCGGGAGGATGCCTTCGGTCTGGGCGAAGAGCTTGGCGGCCTCGAACACCTTGGTCTGTTCCACGGAGGCAGCGCGGATAAGCTTCTGGTCGTAGAGTTCAGAGAGGATGGTGCTCATGCCGTGGTAGCGCAGGCCGCCAGCATGGTTCGCGGACGGAATGAAGCTAGAGCCCAGCGTGTACATCTTGGCGAGCGGGCAGACCTTGCCGGTATCGCAGAAGTCGTAGGCGTACTTGCCGCGGGTAAAGCTCGGGCAGCTTGCCGGTTCGATGGCGAGAATGTCGTAGTCGGCTTCGCCACGGAGCTTTTCGCCGACGAACGGGCTGATAAGGCCACCGAGGTTGGAACCACCGCCGGCGCAACCGATGATGAGGTCGGCCTTCACGCCGAGCTTGTCGAGAGCGGCCTTCGTTTCGAGACCGATGACGGACTGGTGGAGGAGCACCTGGTTCAGCACGGAACCGAGAACGTAGCGGTAACCCGGCTGCTTCACGGCGGCTTCCACGGCTTCGGAAATAGCGCAGCCAAGGCTACCCGTGGTGCCCGGGAATTCGGCGTTGATCTTGCGACCGATGTCGGTCGTCATGGACGGGGACGGCGTCACGGAGGCTCCGTAGGTGCGCATCACTTCGCGGCGGAACGGCTTCTGCTCATAGGAGACTTTCACCATGTAGACCTGGCAGTCCAGTCCGAAGAAGGCGGTGGACATGGAAAGGGCAGTGCCCCACTGGCCAGCACCCGTTTCGGTGGTGACACCCTTGAGGCCCTGCTTCTTGGCGTAGTAGGCCTGCGCAATGGCGGAGTTCAGCTTGTGGCTACCGCTGGTGTTGTTGCCTTCGAACTTGTAGTAGATGTGTGCCGGAGTGCCGAGCGCCTGTTCCAGGAAGTAGGCGCGGACGAGCGGGGAGGGGCGGTACATCTTGTAGAAAGTCAGGATATCTTCGGGAATTTCGAAGAAGCGGGTGTCGTTGTCGAGTTCCTGCTTGATGAGCTCGTCGCAGAACACGGGCTGAAGGTCTTCGAAAGTCACCGGCTTGCCGGTACCGGGGTTCAGGAGCGGAGCGGGCTTCTTCTTCATGTCGGCACGGACATTGTACCATGCCCTCGGGAGTTCGTTTTCTTCAAGATAAGTCTTGACCGGACCGTCGAGCTTGAGAGAGTTTCTCATTTTTTATTCCTTTCTTTGTTGTAGTTTGCGTCAGTTTCAGGTTCTTGTGGGGCATCCAAAAGTTTCTTGCAAAAAAATTGGCTCCCATTGAAGGAGCCTGCATCTTTTGAATACCGTAGCAAAAATACCAGACTCCTAATTATAGGGCCTGCCACCACCAGAAGTTGATGCTTGCTACGAATTTCATGTACGCAAATATACCTTAATGACATCAAGGATGGCAAGGGATTCTTCGAAATTTTTTTGAAATACACGTGCTTTTTGTAAAAATACAGTTGCCTTTTCCCCTAAAAGACATTATTTTTCAAGATACAAAAAAGAGGTCAGTATGCGCGTTTTTGTCACGGGCGGTACAGGTTTTATCGGACACTATGTAGTCAAGGCTCTTCTCGACAAGGGCCACGAGGTCGTCATCGCGACGAGGCATCCCAACAAGGTCCCTTCGCTGCGTAGCCATTCCGGCGTGAGCTTCGTCGAGGCTTCCCTCACGGACTTCGAGAAGATGGGCGAGGGGCTCAGGGGCTGCGACGCCTGCATCCATATCGCGCTTGGCTGGGGCGAGACTCCGAGCACTATGCTCATGAACGATACGCGCGCGACCGTCATGCTTTTGGAAATGGCCGCCAAGGCCGGCTGCAAGAAGTTCATCCAGACGAGCAGCACCGCCGCGATGGGCCGCATGCGCCCGTCCATGCGCGAAGTGACCAGCAACCTCCCGATGGACCTCTACGGGGCCACCAAGGCGGCGGGCGAGGCCTACGTGCTCGGATTCCGCCACGGCTACGGCACGAACTTCCCCGAAGTGACGATGCAGAGGAACATCATCCGTCCGGGCTACACCTTCGGCAATCCAGCCTTCCCCGACGGCTGTTCGCAGCCCGACAGGCGCTTCTTCGAGATGGCGCAGGCGGTGAAGGAAGACCGCGACATCCACATCGTTAAAAACGACGGCACGCAGTTCATCCATGCAAGCCAGCAGGCGCAGCTCTACATGAAGGTCCTCGAATCCGACAAGAACGAGGAAATCTTCCTCGGGCTCGGTTCTGTCTGGATCAGCTGGCGCGAGATTGCCGAGATGATGCTTTCGCTTCGTCCCGAGACTAAGTCGAAGATTGTCGAGCAGGACCTCGGCTGGGGCGACGAGCCGATGCTCTTCGACGTGCAGAAGATAAAGGACCAGTTCGGCCTTGTCTTTGACGGGCACGACTTCATGATGGACCACGTGAAGTGGACGTTTAGCCAGGTTTAGTTTTTAACTTATCCGCAACGTGTCTTGGTTGCGTCTGTCCCGATGTAGTCGGGGTAGTCGTTGTCGAAGCATGCCGCGCAGTAGTTCTCGCCTTCGCCGGTGCATTCCTTCATGCCTTCGACACTCAGGTAGCCTAGGCTTTCGACTCCGAGCATCTTCGCGATTTCTTCGGGTGTCATGGAACTTGCGGCAAGTTCTCCCTGGCTCGGGAAATCCATGCCGAAGAAGCAGGGGTGCGCGACCGGAGGCGATGCGATGCGGATGTGGACTTCGAGAGCGCCCGCGTCACGCAGCATGCGGGAGAGAATCTTGAGAGTCGTCCCGCGGACGATGGAATCTTCCACCACGCAGACGCGCTTGTTCTTGAGCACGCCCTCGATGGGGTTGAACTTGAGCTTTACCTTTTGCTCGCGAACGTTCTGCGTGGGGTCGATGAAGGTGCGGCCCACATAGTGGTTTCGCAAGAGGCCGATTTCGAATCGGATGCCGCTTGCCTGCGAATAGCCGAGGGCGGCGGTCGTTGCGCTGTCGGGCACCGAGATGACGATGTCCGCATCGACGGGACATTCCTTTGCGAGCTGCTTGCCCATCTTGCGCCGGATCTTGTCGCAACTCTGTTCGAAAATCTTGGAATCCGGGCGGCTGAAGTAGATGTACTCGAAAATGCAGTGGGCGAGGCGGTCCTTGTGCGTGAAGCGTTCGGAATGAAGCCCGTTCTGCGTGATGGTGAGGAACTCTCCCGCCTGTATGTCGCGGATGTAGTGGGCGCCGAGCAAGTCGAATGCGCAGGTCTCGGACGCGACGCACCAGGACTTGCCCATGCGGGCGATGGAGAGTGGACGGAACCCGAATCCGTCGCGGGCGACGAACATCGTGTCCTTGCTGATAAATACGAGGCAGAAACTTCCGGTGAACTTCGCGATGGCTTTCTTGATGGCGTCGCCGAGCGTGTCGGCTTCGGTCCGGGCGATTTCATGCAGGAGGATTTCGGAGTCGGAGGTCGTCTGGAAAATATGCCCTTCGGCTTCCATCTCGGCGCGCAGCTCGTTCGCGTTCGTGATGTTGCCGTTGTGCGCGACCGCGATTTGCCCCCATTTGCAGCTCACGAGAATCGGCTGCGCGTTGGCTAGCGTCGATGCCCCGGTAGTGCTGTAGCGCACGTGGCCGATGCCTGCGAATCCCTGCAACTCGTCGACATTGTGTTCCCGCAGGAGAGTCGATACAAGGCCCATGGACTTGCGGACGCGCACTTTGTCTCCGTCGGTGACGGCAAAGCCTGCGCTTTCCTGGCCGCGGTGTTGTAGGGCGTATAGCCCCATGGTGATATTCCTGACAACGTTGTCACCATTGTAGATGCCGATGACTCCGCATTCTTCGTGCAATTCTTCGAGCATAACGCCTCTTCGGAATGTTTTGCTTCCCTTACCTCGGGGTCGTAGCCCACCCATGCGGGTGCAAGCGGGGAAGCGGTCGCGGGGAAATATAGGAATCGCCGTATGCGCGGCGCAGGGTGAAAAATGACGAATTTTTTTGCAAATTCGCCAGATTCGGCCGATTTCTTTACACTTTTTTTCTAAATGCAGAAATGGTATTACAGAAAATGTAATCCTAACAACTTACGATAAGCGCGATTAGACCCGCAAACATCGCCACCTTCGTGAGCGACTGTGCCCGACGGTAGTTCTTGCGGTGGGCACTGAATAGGATTACCGCGAATGTCGGCGTGAGCGCAATGCCTGTGATAATCAGGAAAAGTGGCGGGTAGCTGTGCCCGAACACCTTGTCCATGTAGAAGACCGGGAGCGGGAGCGAAATCCAGGTGAAGGCGATAATGGCGCCAGCAAGCCTGCGTGCGGTTGCCGAACCTGCGATAAGCGGGAACGTCATGATGCCCGCCTTCAGGTCGCCTGTCTCGTCTTCCAAATCTTTGTAGATTTCGCGTGCGGTCGTGAGCAAAAATGCGAACGGGATTGCCGGGATTATGGCCCAGATGTGTTCTTGTGCGTAGTCGTTTCCTGGTAGGATGAGATTGGATAGAATGAGATAATCCATCAGGGCGTAGAACAGGGGTGTCGTGCACAGGAACGCGACCGTCATGTTTTTCAAAAGCGGGATGTGCTTGAGCCACTTGTTGTAGGCAATCAAGAGTACCCCGAGTAAAAAGAAGAAGCTGAGCGGAAGGTATTCAAACGGAGAGGAAGAGTTTGAATCGCCAAGTCCGCAGAGGAGCATCAGTACGAACAAGGCAACCCAGGTTATGCGTGCGGCCTTTACCGAAACTTTCCCGGTTACGAGCGGCCTTTCGGGGCGGTTCAACTTGTCGCTTTCCAGGTCCAGGATGTCGTTCTGGATGTTCGCAAACCCGATGGCGAATGCGAACCCGAACGCTTCCACTATAACGGTAGACCAGCCAATCCAATCAAAGTCGGAATTGCAGTCGTCGGGTAAGAAAAGCGAATTGGGAAACCCGAGCAGCATATACCCGACCACGAGCGTGATTATCGCAATCACGATGTTTTTGGGGCGGGTCATCTTGAGGAGTTCGGCAAACATCGGCTACAAATATAAAAAAAGAAAAATCCGGCTTTGAACCGGATTTTTTAGTAGCGGGGGCAGGACTTGAACGCTGCGACCTTCGGGTTATGAGCCCGACGAGCTACCAACTGCTCCACCCCGCGTCGAGGTTGGCTCCATATATAGAAATTTGAGCCTGATTTGTCAAGGGCATGAGTGCTTTTTTAGCGAAAATAAGCGAAAAAACGCATTTTTCTTGAAAGATGCTCGCCTACGCGAGCATGACGAAGTGTGCGCTACACGAACTTCTTGAGGATGTGCTTGCTCGAGACGAAGTAGTCGATTCCGCTGATGATGGTGATGGCGGTGATGATTCCCATGACTATTTTCGGGAAGATATCCCAGATGTCACCCAGGCCGGGGACGAACGCTCTCACCGGGTCGATGGCGCCGAGGAGGATCGCCACGATGCCGATTCCCTGGAGCGCGGTCTTCCATTTGCCGCTCCTGCGTGCTGGCATGATGAGGCCTTCGCTTGCGGCTAGCGTGCGGAGCGTCTCCACGCTGGATTCACGGAAGTAGATGAGCGCCACCATCCAAACGGGGGCGTATCCCGTGGCGATGAAGCACATGAATATCGTCATGTTGGAAATCTTGTCGCTGAACGGGTCGAGGTACTTGCCGAGCGTGCTCACTTCGCCCATGGCGCGGGCGAGTTTCCCGTCCAGAAAATCGGTGAGCATGAACCCTAGAACCATCGCAAGCGCAAGCACCTTGAAAACAAGGCTGTTGTTGCTGTAGTCGAGGTCGTTGTCGTAGAAGAAAACCCAGAGGAAGAACGGGGTCAGCACGATGCGGCTCATCGTGAGCTGGCTTGCAATCGAAAGGGGCTTGCGGTGTGCAGGGTCGCGGTAGTACCAATAGGCGTAGGCGACGGTGGAGGCCGCAATCAGCAGGATGGTCGCCACCATGCAAATTTGTTGGTAATCTTCGAGATTCAACAGATAAACGGCCATCGTTATGGTGGTGGCGATGCTTGCCATCTTGCTCCAACGCCTCTTGCGGGGGAGGGACTTGCCTTCGCGCAGAACTCCGAGCGAGAAGAGCGTGTGGGCGATGAGCCTTGCAAGCAGGACGGCGCAGCCGACGCCCAGGAGCTTTTCGGCATGCTCGTTCTGCATCAAATCTCGCACGAAGATGCTTGTCATCACGGCAAACGACAGGAATCCGTCGATGACATTCAGCCATAGCCTGTAGTAAGGTTTCTCGATTTCCTGGCAACGCAGCTGGTAGAGATTCACCCAGCCCATGATGAGGGCAATCGCGACAAAGGCACAGGCTGTTTTCGCCATGCCGTTCCAGATGAAAAAGATGACGCATACGAAGACCAGCGCCCTGAGAACGCTCCAGACGCGCGAACGGAGTCGAACATCGGATGGCTTTTCGTTCATTGGTTATTCTCCAAAAGTTGTCTTGCGTGTTCCCGAACTGTTTCGGAGTCGCCGCCAAGCATGCGCACCAGCTCTTCGATTCGTCCCTCGCGGTCTAGTTCCCTGACCGACGTGAAGGTTCGACCTTCGATTTCGTCCTTGCTCACTGCTAGCTGGTTCTTGGCCCGGCTTGCCACCTGATGCAGGTGTGTGATGGTAAGGACCTGGTGGTGCTTCCCGAGGCTTCGGAGGGCATCGCCGATGGTGTTGCCGACTTCTCCGCTTATTCCGGAATCCACTTCGTCAAAAATTAGCAAAGGAACCTTGTCGAGGTCGGCCATGACGCTCTTGATTGCAAGTAAAACGCGGCTAAGTTCGCCTCCCGACACGGCCTTCTGCAGACTCTTCTCGCCTTCGCCCGGGTTCGGTGCCAGCATGAACTCGATTTTTTCGGTCCCGTTCGGGCTAAGCGGTTGGGACTCGATGTGGGTCTTGAATACGGCTTTGGGCATCCCGAGGTTCTGGATGGTGGTCTGCACGGCGGAATCGAAACGGCATGCGGCTTCGGCTCGCTTGGCGCTAAGCTCCTTGGCGAGATTCTCCAGTTCGGCGAGGATTTTCTTTTCTTCTTTCGCGAGCTCGGCGAGGTCGGAATCCAGGTTTTCGAGGCTCTCCAGTTCGCTTTTGCGCTTGGCCGTTAGTTCGATGAGGCCCGCTACGTCCGTGCGGTATTTGCGCTTCAGCTTCTGGATGTTTGCAATCCTGGAGTTTGCGCGGTCGATTTCGGCGGGGGAGAGCGATTTTGCGGGAGAGAGCCTGAGCAGGTCCTTGCAAACGCTTTCGAACGGGTCGGCCACTTCGGCGAGCGAGTTCAGGTGTTCCTCGTAATGCGGAATTTTCGAGGCGAGGAATCGCATCCGGGCCTGGAGAATCTGCACCTGGTCGAGGAGCCCGTTGTCACCGCTGAGAATGCCCTGAATCTCATCGAGAATGCGCCTTTCCGTTTCTCCCTTGCTTGCTACGCTCACCTTTTCTTCGAGTTCTTCCTCTTCGCCTTCGCGCAGTGCCGCTTTCGAAAGTTCGTCGAACTGGAATTTGAGAAAGTCCTTCTGGGCGGCGAGGTCCTTGGCATGTTCTTCTGTTTCGCGGATGCGTGCAAGGATATCGTTCCATTTGGCCCATGTTTCGCTATATGCTTCAAGCAGTTTGCCGTTCCCCGCATAGTCGTCGAGCATCTGCGTATGGGTGCGCGTGTCGCGGAGCAACAGCTGTTCGCTCTGCCCGTGCATCTGGATGAGGTGTTCGCCGATTTCCTGCAGGTCGGCCTGGTTGACGACGTTTCCGTTGACGCGCGTGCGGCCCTTGCCGTTCTCGAGAATTTCGCGGCGGATGATGAGTTCGTCGTCGCTGTCGATTCCGAGGTTCTCGATGATTTTTTTGACCTTCGGTTCCTGGCTGATGTCAAAAATGCCTTCGATGACGGCCTTGCTTTCGCCGGCGCGGACCATCGAAGCCTGGGCCTTGTCGCCGCAGACCATGCGGAGAGCCTTGAGCAAAACGGACTTGCCTGCGCCGGTTTCGCCGGTAATGGCGGTAAAGCCGTTGCGGAACGGGACTTCGGCGTGGCTGATAAGCGTGAAACCGCTGATGGATAGTTGCTTTAACATACGTTTACTAAACTAGAAAAAATGCGGTGTCGAAAAATGACATCCCGTCGCAGGGCGTGAAGGCTATTTTTCGAATTCGATGATGCTCCGGTAGATGGGCCTGCCTTCTTTCCGGTATTTGCGCTCGAAGCCGGTCGTGATTCCTTCGGTGGGTTCTGCGGTGTTGCGCTCAATGACCTTGCAGGTGGGGAAGGCGTCGAAGGTCTCGAGTGCAATCTCGTTGTATTCCTTGTGGTCGGTTCCCCAGTAGAACAGACGCTTGCCGGGTTTGAGGCAGCGCGCGACCTCGGTCAAAAAGTCGGGACGCAGCAGGCGGTTCTTGTGGTGGCGTTCCTTGGGCCACGGGTCGGGGAAATACATGTGGAACGCATCGACGGTGCAGTCCTTGACGGCATCGCGCAAGAAATAAAATACGTCTCCTCGCAGCATGGCTGCATTGCCCTGTGCGATGACTCCGCGCTTTTCCATGCGCTCGATGGCAAATGCGGCCCAGGTGTAGTCCCATTCGCTTCCCATAATGAAGTAGTCTGGATGCTTTTGGGCATAGTCTGTCATGAAGTTGCCCTTGCCGCTTCCGATTTCGACTTCGATGTGCCCGTTTTCGTTAGGGAACATGTCCTTCCAGTTGAAGTCGAGCTTGTGGGGGAGGCCGTCTGCGGTCTTGATGGGCTTGCGGTCGCCGTTCGTGCGGAAAACGTAGTGCCAGAGCCCCTTGAGTTCGGGGTCCTCGTTTAAATCGCGGTAGAATTCGGGAATGACGACTTCCCTTTCGCGTTTCTGTCCTTCGTTCCCGCTGGTTTCCATCTTTTCCTGATTATCATCCATCGTTTTCTGTAGCCTTTGTCTTGAACCTTAAATGAATGCGACGACTCTATCCCGGAACCTTTCCGGAATTTCTTTTTCCAGGGTTTCCAGGATATGCTTTTCGGAATACTTCATTGAAAAATGAGTGAGCACGATCTGTTTGCACTTGACTTCGTCTCCCTGTTCGTTCAGGGCTTTTACGATGTTGTTCAGGTGCGTGTGGCCTTTTTTGTGGGCCATGGATTCTTCGTCCTTGTCGAGGAAGGTGCATTCGGTGACGAGGACCTTGGACTTGAATACCTGCGGGTTGTCTCGGAGCGTGTCGCCCATGCAGTCGCCCGTGAAACTCAAGAGGGGGTCGAACACTTCGCGAGTGATTTCAATACCGTTCTTGCGCAGTTCGATAATTTCCGCTGCGGATTTTCCCAGGAACTCGTCCTTCAATTTTTTCTTGTGCAGGTAAAGAGTCGCTCCCATCGCGGGAATGGAATGCCTCACTTCGAAAGCTTCCAGCACGAGATCCTTGCGGTAGCGCAGCGCAATGCGTTCGTGAGCCTTGACCGGGACAATCTCGGGATAGCGGAATTTCTGTTCGCCGACGCCTTCGAACATGGCCTCCGCCTTGATCCACGCTTTCGCTCCTTCGCTGATTTCTTCGGGCAGGTAGTAGACGCTGTCGCGTTCTACGCCCATCATCTTGCGTAGGCTGTTGTGGCGCATGAGGCAGCGGGCATGGTCTCCGTGTGCATGCGTGAGGAACACGTGGTCTAGCGGAATGGCGGTAAGGGGGCATTCGCCCATGTCGACGCAGAAATCCAGTTCCGGGAACTGAAGGTAGGTCGCAAGACCCGAAATCGAGAAACCCTGGATAGAGGAACAGGCCGCCTGTAGGTGGTTCTGCCTTAGCGCGTTGTGTATGTTCTTGTTTGTACTTGTCACGATTTTACCGAGTGCAAATCTAGAAAAAAAGCCTCCGCACTATCGGTGCGGAAGCTGGTGAAAAACCGTTTTCCCGTTCGGGCTAAAGTCCCCTGGAGGCTTTGTCCGCTGCGATAATATTCTCGAAATCCTCGCAGCTCATGCGTTCGATGTTATTACCCATAGCCCTGTTACGGGTTCTCGCATTGCCCTTCAGTTCGGGGATGCGGAAGCAGAATTCATGCGTACCGCCGAGGTCGGTCGGGATTCCCATCTTGAAGATTCGGGTCCTCTCCTTCGATTCCCTGTTGTAGATTTCGTGGTAGTCGTAGTTGTTCTTGATTCTTTCGAGGCGCTTTTCCTGGTTGAAGAGGATCTCGTTTACGATAGGGCCGTCCAGGTAGAGCGGAAGCGAGTTCTGGAAGCGGAGTTCAAGCTTGTTGCCAGTTTTTACAATGGATGTCTCGCTCGGCTTGATGAGGTAGCGCTGTTGCGGGATGTTCTTGTAAGCCTTGTTGTGGGCCTTGCGGACACCGCACATTTCGCGCATGTCCGGGTTCGCTACAAAGTCGATGTCACGGCAGATGGGCGGGAGGTTGGTCGGAACCTCGAGGTCGTCGCCGTTGGACGAACCGGCACAGCCGGAAAAGAATGTCAGGGAAGCGAGAATCGCAGTAAGCTTGATGGCGAAAAATTTCGATTTCATGCTTCAAATATAATTTTTCTAATCAAAAAAACGTCTGTTTTATTTTTTTTCATGAAAAAAAAGCGTTTTTTTCGTTTGTCTGGGGGAAAACGCTTTTTGTGAAAATGAAAATTTACAAAGAAAGACTCGTTTTTTGGGGGCTAATCTGTTTTTTTCCGGAGTGTCATTTTTTCGACCAAATAAAAAATTATCTTTATCTAGGATTGATTTGGGTATAGACGGTACAAGATGAATATATATAGTTGGAATGTGAACGGAATCCGCTCGGCGATAAAGAAGGGGTTTGAAAATTGGTTCAATGCGATCAGCCCTGATATCCTCTGCCTGCAGGAAGTCCGTGCAGACGAAGACCAGGTTCCCGATTCTATTCGCAATCGCGAGGGCTACTTCTCTTACTGGAATCCCTGCCGTCGCAAGAAGGGGTACAGTGGAGTGGCCATATTCACGCAGATTGAACCCGATTCCGTGAATTACGGTTTCGATATTGAGGAGTTTGACGAAGAAGGCCGCGTGCTCCAGCTTGTCTTTCCGGACTGGGTGCTCAACAGCATCTATTTCCCGAACGGAGGGTCCGGCGAGGATCGTCTGGACTACAAGCTCCGCTTTTATGACGCTTTTCTCGAAAACAGCAGGCGCTGGATTGCCGATGGCAAGCACGTGGTCACGGTTGGCGACTACAACACCTGCCATAAGGAAATCGATATCGCGCGCCCGAAAGAAAATGAAAACGTGAGCGGCTTCTTGCCAATCGAACGCGCCTGGATGGACAAGTACGTGGAAAACGGATTTGTCGATTCGTTCCGCAAGCTTCACCCCGACGAACGCGACCGCTACTCCTGGTGGTCGAACCGCTTTGGAGCCCGAGCTCGCAACGTGGGATGGCGTATCGATTACGCCTTCGTGGACGAAGGCCTCGCCCCGAACATTGTAAATGCAGACATCCATTCTGAAGTGCAGGGCTCGGACCATTGCCCCATCAGCATAGAACTGGAACCGCCGTTCGCGCCGATCCCGATAAAGCCCACATCTGTAGACGCAGAAATCTAATAGAAAAAGTCGCCCTTTTGAGCGACTTTTCTTAACTTGTCTGTACCGACTACGAGTGCAGGTATTCCACGATGGCGTCGTGAATCGTAGTGAACACTTCGCGAAGTTCCTCTTCGTCTTCTTCCAGGAGCGTCACGCGGAAGCCCTTGAGGTCTGTGCAGAAGCTCGTGCTCGGCACCACGCAGATGCCCTTCGCACCCAGCAGGTAGTACACGAAGCGGTAGTCGAGGTTCGTCGTCTTGCTGCACCATTCTTCCACCTTCTTCTTGATAATCGGGTTGTCGATCTTGAGCGTCTGGTGGCTGTTGAGCGTGCCTTCGCGGAAGATGATGGTGTTGTAGAACGCGCCGTAGGTCGGGTTGAAGTACAGTTCCGGAATGTCGGAAAGGATTTCGTTGATGATGGCACTGCGGCGGCCAATCTTCTCGTTCAGCGCAGTGCGGTGTTCGGCAAAGCGCGGGTCGCCGAGAACACGCGGGATAGTCATCTGCGGGAGCGTGGTCGAGCAGACTTCCACCATCTTCGCGTTGTCGATGGCGCGGCAGAAGGCGTCGAACTGTTCGTCCTTGTCGCGGTTGTAGTATTCGGCCCAGCCGCAACGAGCGCCCGGCCACGGGTATTCTTTGGAAATGCCCTTGAGCGCGATGCCCGGAACGTCACCGATGTATTCGGCGAGAGCGTAGGCGTGGGCTCCATTGTACGTAATCTTGTTGTAGATTTCGTCGCAGATGATGAACAGGTTGTAGCGCTTCGCGATATCCACGATTTTCTTGAGGATGTCGAGCGGGTAGACCATGCCGGTCGGGTTGTCCGGATTCAAAATCAATATGCCTGCGATGCTCGGGTTGTACTTCACCTTGTTTTCCAGTTCTTCCAGGTCCGGATACCAGTGATTTTCGGGCTGGAGGCTGTAGGTGATGGGGGCCGTGTGGGCATGTGCCGCTTCGGCGGAACTGTGGGTGGAGTAGGCCGGGGCAGGTCCGATGATGCGGGTGTTCATCGAGAGCAGGCCGTAGATGGTGGCGATGGCGTCACCGAGGCCGTTGAAGAACAGGATGTCGTCGACGTTGATCTGTGCACCGCCGAGCTTGTTGTTCTCTTTTACCAGGAATTCGCGGGTCTCGAGCATGCCCTTGGAGGGGCAGTAGCCGTAGCTGCGGTTCGTCTTGACGAGGTCGACCACGATTTCCTTGATCCAGTCGGGCAACTGGCACTTCTTTTCGATGGGGTCGCCGATATTTTCCCAGTGGATGGGGAGGCCGAGTGCCTTGAGCTGGTTTGCCTTTTTAACGATCTCGCGGATTTCGTAAGAGAGTTCCTTGGCTCCTTCGCTCAAAAGTCTTCTGCGCATTTTATGCTCCTGTATAGGTATCGAAAATTCTTTTTGCGCTGTAATTATAGCATAAAATTATTCAAGAATTTCCGTTGTTCCTTGTGGTTAGTGGTTAAAAAGGGGGTAAATAAAAAAAGCAGCCATTTTCGGGGCTGCCCTTGAAACTTGCTATCTGGATTTTGGCGTTATGCCTTGCAGACTTTGGTTTCTCTGGACAGCCCCATAATAGCTCGGGCTGCTGCCGGGCTTGCTGCCATTGCCGCTGATGCGGTGTTCTGTCCAAAGAATTTGTTCACAGTTCTAAATATAATTCGGGTGGTGTCATCTGTCAAGATTTTTTGCGGCTATATCTGAAAAATGTATCTATCCCGTTGCCGACACGTTAAATTTGTTATTATTGTCGAACATATATGAAGGCGAAAGGATTGTTCAAGTATATCGCGCTGTTGCCGGTTTTGTTGCTGCTTGGCAGTTGCGGTCTGCTTCCGTGTGGCGATATCGAGGTTGAAAAGGACTTGACCCAGGTGACAAGCCGTACGACTTCAATCGCCTTTATGGATAGCCTGAAACAGGAGGCTTCTTCCGATAAAAAGTGGGCGAAACTCGTATATTCGGCCGAAGTCCTTAATGTTTACGAGGTAGGAGTCCACGGGATTAGCCTTGAACTGGATCTCATCGCTTGCCCGTCGGCGGCCGTATGCGAAAAGGGCGTGGCAAATACCGAAATACTCTCTACGCTCTTTGTGGACTTGTACAACTGTGACAGCTTTGACTGCAAGAACGTGACGAATATCGTCATCCATGACGACTCGTATGGGAACATAAGGGCCTTGGGCAAGGATGAATTCGAAATTGCCGATGGTGACGAGTTTAAGTACGAAACCTTTGGCGATGACTGCGTGCTGACCAAGATTCGTAACTTCAATTTGCGCATAGACGCCGAAGACGTGAAGATTGACTGGGACGTGAAAAACGGCTACATGACGTGCGAAAAGGTAAATCGTTGTAACGAGTCGGGTGGCGGGTCGCCGGGCTTGCCGGGGTTGGACTGATGAGACGTTTTCTGGCTTTTTTCTTTTTGCTGCTTCTGGTTGCTTGCGGAGACGATTCGAGTGTCCGTGAGGTAAATGGCTTTGATGAGGTTGAATCTGAATGGCGCAAAAGAGAGGCTTCGTTGGAAGATCTCCTGGTGCAGGGGGAATTTGTCCTGGCAAAAGACTTGACGCCTGTTGGCATTGCTCTGGCCGTGTTGGACGATACGCTGGGCGTCGTGAAGGAAATCGAAGGAGATGTATTCGGTTATCGATATGATTTTCCGCGCCGTGATTACGAAACCCCGTATGTCAGGTTCACCTACTCCTGCGAGACAAGTTCGGGCGATACGGAAGAGTTTGTCGAATATGTGGACCTTAGATGGTATGATAGGCCGGACCTGGATATTTGGAGCGCATTTTTGCGGTATAGGGTAGAACACCTGGTTGTCAAGGAGCATTATTCGCTGTTTCTGGCGAAACGCCAGACATCCAAGAACCTGCTTGATTATTTGTCGGTCGAGTATGAGGATTTCCCGTACGACTGGGGTGAAAAACGGTTCAAAGAGGACTTTTGGTTAAGCAGTTCCCTTTTGCCTCGGGTGACTGTGGAGAATTTTGACGAACAGGCTAGGGAATTTTCAGATAAATTTGCCAATGAAGATTCTGCAGGGGGTGTTGAATGACCCACGGAACGATATACGACCCCATCCGCAGGAAGGATGTCCCCGACACGCCTGAGGAGCGCGTGCGCCAGGCGACGGTTCAGTTTTTGCTGAACGAAATCAAGGTGCCGGCCCACTTGATTACAGTGGAGTTCGGGCTGTGTGCCATAGACCCGAAGACGGATGACCGCGTGGACATCATCGTCAGCAATTTTCGCGAAGGAGCAACGCTAGACAAGCCGTGGCTGCTGGTGGAATGCAAGGCTCCCGGCGAATACACCTGGGAGGCGTTACAGGTGCAGCTCAACCGCTACCTGAAGGTGTTGACCCCGAAGTTCGTGATGCTTGCTCTCGGGGATGCGGTCCGGTATTTTGAACGTGACGATGCGACTGGCCGATTCAAAAAGATAGAGAAACTTCCCGATTTTAAATAAATTATCCATTTCGCTAGGGAAATTTTTTGTAAAAATCTATTTTTCGTCCGTTCGCGACCTGAAATTCTATATATATTTTTTGTGTGCATGCGTGTTTAAAGACTTTGGTCGGACTGTTGCTCCTCTTGCTTGTTGCGGGCGTGTGTTCGTGCAGGCAGGACCCGGAACCGCAACAGAAAAAGGCTCCGGCAGCGGCCCCCGCTCAAACTACTCCGGACGTTCCGAAGCAGGTGGTCCGGCAGATACCTTTCCCCGTGCCGATGGTTTACCGCGACGGCTCTCTCGACGTGGCTTCCGTCCAGGATTCTGCTTCTGTAGAACCGGAGCGTGATTCTATTCCCGAGTCGTCCTCGTCTTCCGAGCGTAGGGGACCACGTTCGTCTTCTGAGGAATCATCTTCGTCCGAGGCGGCATCGTCGTCGTCGGTTTGTGCGGATGCTCCGGAGGGAACTCTCTGTGACGAACGCGATGGCCGCATCTATAGGCTTGTGGCTATCGGAAGCCAGGTCTGGATGGGACAGAACCTGAACTACCATTCCGAAGACAGCTGGTGCTATGACAACAAGACCGAAAATTGCAATGTTTACGGTAGGCTCTATTCCTGGGTGTCTGCCATGGCTCTTTCGCACGAATACGAGAACAATTCTGCTTCCGGTTTGATTCAGGAGGAGCACCAGGGCGTTTGTCCCGATGGATTCCATATCCCGACCGATGCCGAAATGAAAACCCTTGTCCGCTTTATCAAGAAGCACAACAAGCATCCCGAAGAAAACACCGGTACCCTGCTCAAGAAAACGGTCTCCTGGAATCGCAGCGAGGACTGGCCTACGGGCATGGATCGCTTTGGATTCGGGGCGCTGGCGGCCGGTTCTCGTAATGCCAAGGGCGAGTTCCGCGACATGGGGAAGGATGCCGACTTCTGGATTGCCGAAGAAAGCAATACGCCGACGCACGCCCCTTACTGGAACCTCTACTACGAGAATGACGAATTCCTGGGCGACTACAGCAAGCAGAAGACCTTCGCCTATTCGGTCCGTTGCCTCAAGAACAAGAAGTCGAACGCGACTGCTGCTGCAGATTCGACAGCGCTGGCGGCTCCGGCCGATACGATAGGCAAGTAAATCGTTGCTTAGGGTATAAAAAAACGCATACACTTTTGCGTATGCGCGAGGCAAGCTGTGCTTGCCGAAGTTTATATCGTATTCCGGGAGGGTTTTAGGGAGGGTGTAACCCTCCCTTGTCGCATTACTTCTTCGGCTCGATCTTCTCGAGACCACCCTAACGAGCAGGCAAGGTTTCTTGCGAAACCTCGCACTCAGATTTTTCTTGACGAAAAATCTTCACACATGGTTAGGCTTTCGGTTTAATAACCTCAAGCCCACCCATGTACGGCCTCAGCACTTCAGGAATCAAGAGCGAGCCGTCCTTCTGCTGGTAGTTGTCGCAGATGCCTACCATCACGCGCGGGGTGGCGAGGCCGGAACCGTTCAGCGTGTGCACGAACGTGTTCTTGCCGTTAATCTTCGTCTTGATGTTGGCGCGGCGAGCCTGGTAGTCTTCGAAGTTGGAGCAGGAGCTGACTTCCAGCCACTTCTTTTCCACCGGGGCGTAGACTTCGAGGTCGTAGCACTTGGCGGCACCGAAACCGAGGTCGCCCTTGCAGAGGGCCAGACGGTGGTAGGGGAGGCCGAGCTTTTCCAGGAGCTTTTCGCCGAAGCGGGTGAGTTCCTCGTGGTCCTCGTAGCTGTGTTCCGGATGGGCGAAGTAGACCATTTCCACCTTGTTGAACTGGTGCAGGCGGAGGAGTCCGCGGGTATCCTTACCGTAGGAGCCAGCTTCGCGGCGGAAGCAGGCGGAGTAGGCGCAGATACGCTTCGGGAGTTCGGTTTCCGGAATCACTTCACCGGCGTAAAGGTTGGTCAGAGGAACTTCTGCAGTCGGGATAAGGAACAGGTCATCGTCCTTGTCGCAGCGGTACATGTCTTCTTCGAACTTCGGGAGCTGGCCCGTGCCGCGCATGGTATTGCGGGTCACGAGGTACGGCGGCGTGAATTCTTCGAAGCCGTTCTTCATGTGTTCGTCCAAAAAGAACTGGATGAGGGCGCGTTCCAGGCGGGAACCGAGACCACGGTAGACCGGGAAGCCGCTACCGGAAATCTTCGCGCCACGTTCGAAGTCGAAAATGCCGAGGCGTTCGCCGAGGGTCTTGTGGTCCACGCGGGCAAAGTCATCGTTCTTGGTGTAGTAGTCAAACGGAATCGGGCCGTCCTTCTCCACCACGTTGTCCGAGCTGTCCTTGCCTTCCGGGGAACGCGGGGCGATGTTCGGCACGTGCATGAGCATTTCGGTCTGCTTGTAGTCCAAATCCTTGAGCTTCTTGTCGAGTTCGTCAATCTTGTCGCCGAGTGCGCGCATGGCGGCCACGGCCTCGTCGGCGTTCTCGCCCTTTTTCTTGAGGTCGCCAATCTTCTTGGATTCGGCGTTGCGTTCGCTCTTGAGGCGTTCCACTTCGGTGAGGAGCGGGCGGCGTTCGTTGTCGATGGCGAGAACGTCCTTCAGGCTCACCGTGGTGTACTTCTTTTCGGTTTCAGCAATGTAGTATTCCGGATTTTCGCGGATTTTCTTGATGTCAAGCATTTTATGCCTCGGATGATAAAAATTTTACGCGGGTAAATTTAGCAAAAGTGGTTGGTGTTTAGTTGCTCGTGGTTAGGGAAATGCGGCGGGATTGGGCTCTGTTGTAGTCGTTTACACCGCTATTTATGTGGCGGCAGTCACACTTCGGTATTATGGATATACATTATAAATGGGTAAGGTCTATGGAGGTAAATACAATGTAAACAAACGGAAAATTCTGAGGAGTACAGAGATGAAGTTTCCATTACTTCTGCTAGCTGCGGCTACGCTTTCCTTCGCCCAATGGGGTGGTGGCGGAAAAAACATTCGCGATTACAAAAAGGTGTCGGTTTCGGGCCGAGACGTCTATGTCTACGCGCCGTCCGGCCTCGCCGAAAATAGCCCGCTGTTGCTTTCGTTGCACGGCGCCAACCAGGACCCCGATTACCAACAGTCCAATACCCACTGGGAAACTGTTGCCGATACGGCCGGTTTCGTCGTTGCCTACCCTAAGGGCGGCGAAGGATACAGTGCGTGGGACATCAGTGGCGATCAGGACACCAAATGGATATCGGCGGTCATTGACCAGTTGGTCAAGGATTACAAGCTCAATCCAAAACGTGTCTACCTTTCGGGATTTTCTATGGGAGGCATGTTCTCTTACCATGCGATAAGCAAGATTGCCGACAAGATTGCGGCTATTGCCCCCTGTTCCGGAACGAATGTGTATGGCGCATCTAAGGCGCAGCGGCCTATGCCCATTTTCCATCCTCACGGAACCAAGGATGATGTTTTGAATTATAGCCAGGTCGACGGATTCCTGAAGAATTACCGTGACCAGTTCAAGTGCCCCTCGCAGGCGGAAGTCAAGGAGAATTATCCCAATGCCGAGAACAAGGCGACTCTCTACTCCTGGGGCCCGTGTGACAATGGCGTCTATATAAAGCACCTGAAACTTGAAGGTCGTATGCACAGCCCCTCCAAGGCGGATATTTCGGATATCTGGAACTTCGTGAAGGGTTACGACGTAGATGGCCCGATTGGCACCGCGCCGGCATCCTCTTCTAGCGAAGTCGCCTCTTCGTCTGATGTGGCGAAGTCCTCCAGCAGTGCAGCCGCCACGGGAAGTTCTTCCAGCCATCACCACTGGGGTGGAATATCTTCCTCTACGACCGCTTTGCCTGTGGATCCGGGCCTGCTTGCGGTTTCGGTCTACAAGTCCTCTGACAACTACATCGTAGTTGCAGGTGCCCAGGGCAAGACCATCACGGTGTTCAATAGCCTCGGCAGCGTCGTGAGCACGACCCGCGCTCTCGGAAACCAACAGAAGGTTTACACCGGAGCCAAGGGCATGTATATCGTGAAGGTCGGCAGCAGGTCGTTCAAGTTTTCGCTCTAGGATTTACCGTAACGCCTTTTCGAAAGCACTCCCTGCGGGGAGTGTTTTTGTATTTCTTCTTTTGCCTTGCGTATTTGTTTTTAAATTTGGGATATGCTATCTAGGAATATTTCCCGATTGTTGTTCTTTGTCGCGGCAACCGCCGCGGCCTGTCTTTTGGCGGGCTGCTACAGCTTTACCGCCTCCACGCTTCCGAGCCATATCAAGACAGTCCAGATTCATGATGTCGATGACAAGGCGCTTGACCCGTTGCTGGCAAACAACATCCATACGGCTGTTGTCGACATGTTCAAGAAAAATGCGGGCGGGATCCGCATGGTGAACGAAGAGGCCAACGCCGATTTCGAGATAACGCTTTTGAGCTACACGAACAAGCCCGAAAACTACAACAGCAACAGCGATGTGGAAACCTATCGTGTGACCATACGTGTGAGCGTCAAGTTCTACGACAACGTCAAGGATCGAATCATCTACGAGAACAAGTCACTGTCGGCGGATGGCGTCTACGATATCCAGAAAAACGAGACCGAGGACCGCCACGGCCAGACTCGCGCCATCGAGAAACTGCAGGACCTGATTATCGCGAATGCGCTGGCGAAGTGGTAACCTTGTCGCTATATCTCATTGCTGATTTAATTTATACAAAATCCGAAACGGAAACCGGAACTTCGTTCAGGAGCGCCTCGGTGAGTGTGCTGCCTACGTAGGTCAGCTTGAGCGAGAAAAACGGTTCTCCGCGTTCCAGAAGTGAGAGGAAAATCAGGTCGCCGTCCCAGTGGGGGAGTTCTTTCACCTTCCGCTTGTCCACCCATTCGAGGACGCCCTCGTCACATTCCTTGATGCTTCCTGCATATTCTGTCGCGGTAAACAGGTGCATGAATTCTGTCTCTTGCATTCCGTCGCTGATAAAGGTGACGATGCCGCGGTATTTCGGGTGCACAAGCGAAAGCCCGGTCTCTTCCATGACCTCGCGGCGGATGCAGTCTTCGGGGGATTCCTTTTCTTCGAACTTTCCGCCGATGCCGATCCACTTGTCCTTGTTGATGTCGTTCTTTTTCTTGACGCGGTGGAGCAACAGGTATTTGCCGTCTTGCTCGATGTAGCAGAGGGTCGTGTTTATCATTTTGTTTCGGATGCGGGAGGCGTCGTGTCGAACTGGAGGAACCGGACGCCACTGGTGTTGAGATGCTTGTATTTTGGATCCTGCGGCAGCTTTGTGCCGAACCCCTTGGCCTGGATGCGGTTCTTGCGGATTCCCTTGCTCACAATGTAGTCCGCGATTGCCTGTGCCTGTTGCTCGGCGATTTCTTCTCCGGCGGGGCTGCTGCATTGGATCTCGAGGACGAAGTCGAATCGCCTCATGAGGTAGATGACGTCGTTCAGTACGGTGTAGGTGGAGTTCAGCAGTTCGCCGGAATTGCCCTTGAAGCGGACCTTGGACGCGAGCGCGTTCAAGTTGTTCTTGGGTTTCAGCGGGCATCCGTCCTTGCCGACAATGATGTTCGGGAATGTCCCGGGGCATTTGTCCATGTAGTCGAGAACTTCGTCCCCGTCGGAATCGATGGGGCAGCCGATGGAATCGACGGGGGCTGCGGCCGGGGTGTTGGGGCACTTGTCGAGGGCATCTACGACACCGTCCTTGTCGTGGTCGGTGGGGCAACCGTTCTGGTCGACGGGGAATCCCCTCGGCGTCTCGAGACATTGGTCCCTGCTGTCAGGGACGCCGTCCCGGTCGTAGTCGGCGGGACAGCCGTCCTCGTTGACGAGTTCCCCTTCGGGACTGTTGGGACACATGTCCACATCGTTGGGAATACCGTCGTTGTCGAAGTCAAGCGGGCAGCCGAACCTGTCGACGGAGTATCCGCGCGGGGTCTCGGGGCACGAATCGAAATCGTTGAGGACGCCATCGTGGTCGTCGTCGAGGGGGCAGCCGTCGTCGTCTACCTTGTCGCTGGAAAGGGAATTGGGGCAGCGGTCGTGGTAGTCGTCTATGCCGTCATGGTCGGTGTCCCGCATGCATCCTGTGGAGTCGACTGCGGTCCCGTGCTTCGTGTCTTTGCACATGTCCAGGTAGTCGGGAACGCCGTCCTTGTCCGTGTCCACAGGGCAGCCGCTGTAGTCTACAACGACTCCGCGCGGCGTCTCGGGGCACAGGTCCATGATGTTGATGATGCCGTCTTGGTCGAGGTCCACGGGGCAGCCGCGAGAGTTCACCTTCGCTCCCAGTTCCGTCTTGGGGCACAGGTCCTCGCGGTCGATGACGCCATCGTTGTCGCTATCCTTGCGGCTGAAATCTATAACCTTGGTAACGGCGAGCAGAAGCGTGAATTCCGGGGTGCCGCGGATGTTGTACTGGATGTGGCTGTCGTCGCCGTAGGCACGGCGGACATTGACGCTGTTCTCGAGGGTGGGATCCCTTACGAAGTCGATGCCGACGTCCATGCCGAGCATGAGCGAGAGCATGTTCGGGAGGTGGATTTTTACGGCAGGGGTTACACGCAGCACGTGGTCGGTCAGTGCGTCGATAAAGTCACCTTCGAACAGTCCTGTTTCGCCTGAAATTTCAAGAATCCCGGAAACAGTCTTGTGCGGCAACAGCTCGATTCCCGTGCCCCAGACGAGGTCGTTGTTTTCTCCGTTTATCAGGTGGAGGAACCCAAAGAAAGTGTTCCAGTAGAGGATGTCCGAAAAGGTGACGGAAACGATTCCGGATCCTGCCATGGCCCATTTTTTTGCGCTGTAGGCATAGGATTTCTTGTCGTCGTGGATATACCACTGGTGCCTCGGCCGGAATCCGATGTCCTTTGCGCCGGTGGGGACGAAGAGTTCTCCCGAGAAGGCGAGCGTGACGGGGGCAAGTTCCAGGGGGTACGAGTACTTGAAGTAGGCCTGTAGGTCGCCCGCTCCGAATCCGTCCAGGTCGGTACCGGTGATTTCGCCGTCGTAGTAGAAGGGGAGGGACAAGCCGATTTCCAGAATGTCGGAAAGGCCGAACCCGACCGATATTCCTCCTCCTGAAGAGGGGGCGTCGTTGTCAATCTGGGTGACGGTCCCGTCGGGCGTGGAGTACCCGTTCATGGACAGGGCTCGGCCGTCGCTCACCGTTTCGTAGGTGGCGGACATGAACAGATAACCCTCGCCGAGCGTCTTGGCCGTCGGCACCCTGATGCCTTCCAGGCCGCGTCCGAGGCCGATCTGGGCATATAGGATTGAGGCCAGAGCCATCCATGTGAGCAGGATTTTTTTCATATCCTTAAAAAATTTAACTTTTTTTTCGTTTTTTTTATTGTTTTGCAAAGAATATGTATATATTTGCATCTCGTGAGACAAGTATCGACACCGAAATCAGAAATACCCTCCTGGCATCGCAAGGCGCAGAAGGCGTACCGCCTGAACCGGATTATTATCTTGTTGCAGGTAATCGCCGCTTTCGTGATGTGCGGGGTAATCCTGTACGGGGTGGAGAAAGTCGCCTACTGAACGTTGAGGTAATATGTTGAGTTACGCTTATCATTGTGGCCGCCGTCCCAAGGGGGATGGATTTGACGCTCCGGTTCCTTTTGCCAGCGAGGAAGAAGAGGAAGAGGAAATTGAGGAAGAGGAAGAAGTCGACGAAGAAGTCGATTTCGACCAGCCGTCCTTTAAGCGCGACCAGATATGGTCTGACTACGCAGAAGACCTGGATTACGATCAGTGATCCGT
Source organism: Fibrobacter sp. UBA2449 (assembly GCF_002342555.1). Taxonomy (NCBI): domain Bacteria; kingdom Pseudomonadati; phylum Fibrobacterota; class Fibrobacteria; order Fibrobacterales; family Fibrobacteraceae; genus Fibrobacter; species Fibrobacter sp. UBA2449. The sequence continues at coordinate 60,626 of NZ_DDQF01000008.1, read as the reverse complement.
GGGTCGGTCTTTTGGGGCTATGCTGTAGCCCTTCTGGCATCATTCGTCCTGCTCGCCTGTTCTCCCAAGCAGGCTGCTTCGTCGTTGACTGACGTGCAGGTGGTGGAACCGCCTGCGAATGATTCCGTATCTTTTGCCGAATGGTCGCTCAAGTTTTCCGTCTCGGATTCCTTGGCCATCCGTCCTTCTTGGTCCAACTACCAGTACGCCCTGCAGGCGATGGAAAACCAGGAATGGAACCTGGCGAGACACTACCTTGAAAAGTCTCTGCGTCACCTTGTGACAGAACATTACGATTCCCTCTATGCGAATGTGAGTCCCAAGGAGGATTCCCTCTACAGGTTCCAGATGTCGGTGCGGCTGGTGCGCGCGCTTGATGAGGTTTTCCCGAACGAAGTGGTCGGTGCAGACAGCTCCGATGCGTTTGCGCAGAATGAAGTTTCCATCGAGGGTGTGGACGGCGAAGATGAAATGCTTGCCGACAGCGCCGCGCTTTCAAGTCTCGGCGGCTTCCTCGATACCATGGACGTAAGCGAGTTTACGTTGCCCGTGCAGTTCAACGAGCGCGTGCTGCAGGAAATCTATTACCTCACGACCAAGGCCAAGGGCTTTATCGAGGGCTCGCTGAGCCGCAAGACCGCCTATGACTCGCTGATTTATGCGAAGCTCGAAGAGCACAAGCTCCCGAAGGACCTTATCTACCTGTCCCTCGTGGAATCGGGATTCAAGGTGAAGGCCTATAGCCGTGCGAAGGCGTCGGGCCTTTGGCAGTTTATTCCGGAGACGGGCAAGCGCTATGGCCTCAATGTGGATTTCTGGGTCGACATGCGCCGTAATCCCGAGATGGCCACGGAAGCCGCAATCGGGTATCTTTCGTACCTCTACAGCGAATTCAACGACTGGCTCCTCGCGATGGCCGCCTACAACTGTGGCGAAGGCCGCATCCGCAAGCTGCTTCGCGAAATGAGGGCCGATACTACGCGCGATACCTCGCAGGCGATTACTTACTGGGATCTCCAGTTGCCCAACGAGACCATGCACTACGTGCCGAGAATCCTCGCCGCGATGGTCATTGGTCATTACCCGGAGCAGTACGAGCTCAAGGTAAAGCAGACCTACCGCCCCGTATTCGATACGGTCACCGTTTTCGATTCGTTCCCGCTGGAAGAAGTGGCCAAGCTGCTCAAAGTTCCCGAGGATACGCTCCGCACGCTCAACATGGAACTCGTGAAATGGTGTACGCCTCCGAATGTCGATTCCTACGTTCTTCGCCTGCCGCTCGGTAAGCGCGCCGTGTTCGTTGAAGGTTACGACCGGATGCAGAAGAACAACTTCTCCAGCTGGCACCATCACAAGGTGAAGAAGGGGGAAAACCTGGGGAGCATCGCCCGCCAGTACGGCATTTCCGTTTCGGAACTCAAACAGGCGAACGACATGAAGAATGACCGCATCCGCCAGGGCAAGTCGCTCCTGATCCCGATCAAGGTGACCCCGCGCAGGTCCTCGGGCAAGAAGCCGACGAAGGTGCGCACCTATGTGGTCAAGCTCGGCGACAACCTGGCCTCCATAGCCCGGCAGTTCGGCATCTCCCAGGAGAGCCTCCGCGTTTGGAATTCCATGGATGCCGCGTCTGTCGTGAAACAGGGCGATACGATTTTCGTGTCTAAGCCGGAACTCAAGCCTTCTGCAGAAGACAGGAAAATCGTGCTGAAGAAGGGAGAACGTTATGTTGTCGTTTCGGGGGATACTTATGCGAATATTGCGGCCGCGCTAAAGATTCCCGCCGCTCTCCTGATGGAAGCAAACGGCGGCTTTGTGAAGCGCCTTTCTGTGGGGGATTCCCTTGTAATTCCGGTTTATGTGCCGCCTAAAAAGCCCCGGTTTGTTCCGTCGGAAAAGTCGTCTTCGAAGTCGGACGCAGCATCCAGGTCCGACAAGGGCCGTTCGGGCCGCGAATCGAAAAGCGCACCCGCAAAGGGCAATACCTACGTGGTAAAGTCGGGAGACAACCTCTATGGCATTTCGCTCAAGTTTAACTGCACCGTCGAAGACCTCAAGGCCTGGAACAAGCTCAAGGGCGACGGCATTTTCCCGGGGGATACCCTGATTGTCCGCGGCAAGCCTACGGCAAAGCAGGCGAATGCAGAGAGCAAGACCGAAGCGGCTCCGAAGGGGTTCGTCTTCTATACGGTGAAGCAGGGCGATTCGCTCTTTGATATCGCAAAGAGCTACAAGACGACCATCGATAGCCTCGTCAAGTGGAACGGCCTTAAGGATACCAAGATCAAGGCCGGTGACAAACTGAAAATCAAGAAGCCCTAGCGTAGGGTCTTAGGGAGGGTGGAACCCTCCCTTGTCGCCTTAGAATAACGCTATGCTTAGGTTTATGAACGGCTGGAAGTAGGCGTCGAAATCCAGCATGAATTCGTCTCCGTCCTTGGTGTCGGAAATGGGGCGTTCGTAGTAGGTGTGGAAGTATTCGTGCGAGTTGCGGACGCCGCCGGAGAGCGTCACGGAATGGAACGCGATGCGAAGCCCGGCGCTGTAGCCGTAGCCCCAGAGGGCGGGCGCGAGGAACTTGGAATCGTTCTGGAAGAAAGTCTTTCCGGTAATGACGCCGCCGGCGAGGAAGAGCTTGGTCATGAACTGGTAGTTGTAGCTCGCGATGAGCGGGACTCCGACGTCGAAACCGAACTGGATGAGCACGATGTGCATCTGGTGGCGGCCCTTGATGTCGGAGACTTCGACGGGGACGTTCCAGCCGTCGTATTCGATTTCCAGGGCTTCCTGTGCCTTGTAGGCGCGTTCAAGGTCGCGGTCCTCGTAGTGGATGCCTAGGTACTGGTAGGCTGCGATGGCGTAGAATCCGAACCAGTCGTTGAGGGGGAGGTTGCCCGCGGCGCCGTAGAGGTAGGTGTTGTCGACGCTGATGTCGTATTTGCGATTGTTGACCTTGTAGCTGTAGTTGACGTTATCGGCCTTGACGTCCATGAATTCGACGTAAGGACCGACGGATACGCGTTCTTCGTATTTCTCGGTGTCGCTTCGGGTGGCTGCGGCCATGGAGTTGTCGATATAGACGGTGTCGGCGATGGCGGCAACGGAGGATGCCATAATTATGGATAATAAAAATTTACTCATGGATACAAATTTAATTTTTTTTAGAAAAAAATTTTTTTTTGTGAATAAAATGGTGAAAAAAGTGTAATTTTAGTGGCATAAGAACAAAAAACACCTTTTGGAGTATAAAATGAAGAAAACATTACTCGGACTTTGTGGCCTTGGCCTCGCTCTTTCCATGGTCGCCTGTGGCGACGACGTCAACTTCAAGGACCCGGCTTCCGTGCAGGCATTCCTCGCCAAGAGTGACCCGCAGGCTGTTCGCAAGGCTTTGACCAAGCACCAGATAGCCTTTACGCCGGGAAACTTCGTTAATTACGCCTTCAATAGCGACACCCTGATGATGACTGTGTTCCTGAAGGCTTCTTTTGAGATTGATGCTCTCGCCGATAACGGCAACAATGCCGTGGCTATCGCTGCGAACAAGGGCAACGTGATGGTGCTTAACTACCTCTTCGACCATGGTGCCAAGGCCGATGTGCGCAACAGCGCTGGCGAAACGGTGCTTGATAACGCCGTGATGATGGGCAACAAGGACGTTGTCACGCTCCTCCTCCAGCAGCTCAAGAAGGAAGGTGCCGATCCGGCTTCGCTCGGTACCGCTGTTCTTATCGCTGCCAAGGCCGGTAAGGTCGACATGCTCCAGGTGCTCGCCGATGCAGGCGCCCCGCTCGAGAACCGTGGCCCGGATGGCTACCTCCCGATTCACTGGACCGTGAAGAACGGCAACTACGACGCCATGATGTTCCTCATCGACAAGAAGGTCGACGTGAACGCCAAGTGCGGCCAGGGTTACTCCGTGCTCGACTGGGCCACGAACGAAGGCTACACACGCCTGATCAAGGCCCTCAAGAAGGCGGGTGCCAAGAACACCGCGCAGTACTTCAAGGATTCCAAGAAGTAAGCGTCGATTCTCCACTTTTTCGCTTGGAACCGTGGTCTAGGGACCGCGGTTCTTTGTATTTTTTTGCCTATGAAATTTCATTTGTTTTCTAAGATATTCCTTAGTTTGTGCCTAGCTGGAGTGTTCTCCCAGGCGCAGGAGACGGTGGAAAGCGTACGCCGCCAGATAAAGGCGGTCGAGGCGGAAACCGCCCGCGAAAAGAACATGCACGATGCCGAAAAGAAGCGTCATGCGGAATTCGTCGAAGTCGGACGCAAGAAGGTCCAGGCGATTTCGGCGCAGAGCAAGGCTCTCAAGGCCGAAATGGATTCCCTGAAGGCGGAACTCAAGCATATTTCTGAAATTCGCCAGAAGACGATGGGCACAATCCGTTGGTACGAGAGTCGCAAGGGCAAGTACAACGAATCTTTCGCTAAGGTTATCGATTCCCTGGTGCCGGTTTTCGAATCGGACTTCCCCTACCGGAACGAGGAAACAGTGAAGAGCGTCCGGGAGATTGCCGAACAGCTGCACAAGGGAGTTATCGAGGCGGACGACGCATTGAACCGAACTCTCGAAGTGTTTTATGACCGCATCCGTCTTGGCTATACGACCGAAGTGTGGAAGGGGTTCTTGCAGGTGGATACCCGCAGCGTACCCGGAACCTTTTTGCGTTATGGCGCCGTGGCATCCATATTCGTGAGCAACGACGGCAACGACGTGCTTTGGCTTGCCCGTACCGCCGATGGTGGATATGCCTGGAAAAACGTGTCGGATGACCTCGCGATGCGCACCGTGTTGAAAGACGTGATGAAGGTCGCCGAAGGGAAGACCGCTCCAAGGCTCGTGACCATACCGGTCGCTTTTCCGAAGGAGGGTGAATGATGGTTAGACAGTTTACCCTTGCTTTTGCCGTAACGGCAGTCCTTTCGCTTTCGTCGATTGCTGTGGCTCAGCAGCCATCCGATATCGATGCTGTGAAGAAGCGCGCCGAGCTCAATAGTGCGAAGGCCGATTTGGAAGAAGCCCGCAAGAAGCGTGACATGGCTGTCGCCGCCCGCTGGAAGGACCGCGAGACGGCAAACCAGGAACGCGAGATGTTCAATGAAAAGTATCAGGAGAGCAAGGAGAAGGTCGACGCCCTGATGTCGGAGCGCGCCCGCCTGTTCGAGGATGTGCGAGTCGCTCGCGAAGATTTGGCACAGGTGAAACTCCAGGCCGAGAAGGCGCGTGCCGAATTTCTCTCGCTTGCGGCCGGCCCCGAACGTCTGGAAACTCTCTCGAAGTTTCAGGAACAGGGCGTGCAGTTCAAGGTGGCCGAACGCGTAGAGATCCAGAACAAGGTTAAGAAGGAAATGTCGCTTTACCGCGACGACCCGCTCCGGATTGCGAAGGGCGTGCTCGATGCCGCGCGTGCCGAGTTGGCCTTTACACGCGAAATGAATGTGGAAAAGGCGGAACTCGTGTTCGGCACTGCCGTTGCGCAGGGCGACCGCATGCGCCTTGGCGGCCTTTTCGCGATGCAGATGGCGAACGCTGTCGATATCAACGGGTTGCATCCGGCTGCCTTGATGCTCCCTGTCGCGGGCGAAAAGAAACGCGTCTATAACTGGCAGGAGAATTTGACTCCCGATACAAAGAAGGATGTTGCGAAGGTGTTTGCGAACGTGAACGATTCCGCGTTCGTGATGGTGCCGGTCGACGTGCTGCTCAGTACGGAACTTTCGTCTGAACTCGCGAACCACCAGGAAACTACCTGGAAGGACAAACTCAGGCAGTTCTTCAAGGACGGCGGCATCATCATGTACCCGATTGTAGCGCTGTTTGCCATCGGCCTGCTTATAGCCCTCTGGCGCTTTGTTTGGCTCATGGTGAGGGGCTTCGGCGGTATCGCGAACAGGCGCGTGCTGAAGGCCCTCAAGGCGGGCGACATCGACACGGCACGCTCGCTTGCGGCAAAGACGCACGGTGAAGTGGGGAAGGTGCTGCGTGCCGTGCTTTCCAAGAACTACGCCGGCCGCGAAGGTGCCGAAAAGGCGCTCGAGGAACTCTTCTCCGCCGATGTCCCGAAGCTGGAATCCGGGCTCACTTGGATTTCCGTGATTGCGGCGACCGCCCCGCTGCTCGGGCTCCTGGGTACCGTGATGGGCATGATTGAACTCTTCGACGTGATTACGATGCACGGTACATCCGACCCGAAACTCCTTGCGGGTGGCATTTCCATCGCCCTCGTGACCACGGAAGCGGGCCTGATTGTGGCGATTCCCTTGCAACTGATTCACACCTTCCTCGTGAACCGCGCCGACGCCGTTCGCAGCCGTATGGAAAGTGCCGGGCTCGCCGTGCTGAACGCGCTCTGGATCAAGGAAAAGTAAGCGGGAATCCCTGTGGAAACCGTAAGCGAAATATCTGTAATCGAAGCCGCCATGGCCGTGCTCTTCCGCGGAGGATGGGTGCTTGCGCCCATATTCGTTATCGGGTGGTTCGGCTGGTTCCTGATGCTCGAGCGCTACGGCTATTACTTCATGCTCAAGGGCGGCAGCGTGAACGGCGTGTTCGGCGGGTTCTGGAACAACCTGAAAAAGAAGGGCGAGGATGTCGCGTTCGCTAAACTTGCCCGCAGGCCCTACGGCTACTTTTACGCGCTTGCATGCGACGTGCGCGACCACCGTGCAGAAGGCCCCGTTGCCGTGCGTAACGCGATGGAAGAGACGCGCCACCGCATATCCGTGAATCTCTCGCGCTCGCTCAAGACGATTTCTACATGCGCGGCACTTGCCCCGATGCTCGGCCTGCTCGGTACGGTTTCGGGCATGGCGCATACATTCGATACCATCAAGCTTTTCGGGTTCGGAAACCCGACACTCCTGGCCGACGGCATCTCCGAGGCCATGCTTACCACGCAGGCGGGCCTGCTCGTGGCGTTCCCGCTGATGCTTGCCTACAACTTCCTCTCGGGTTGCGTTGAGAAGGTCGAAAAGCAGGCGTGGAGCGAGGCGCTCAAGTACGAATCCTTTGTGTTTGAAAATGGCGCGGCAGGGCCGGCCGATTCCGTCGCGGAAAGTTCCGCGGAGGAGGAAAAATGAGTTTCATACGTAAACGTTCTAGCGATTCCGGCAAGATAGACATTTCCCCGATGCTCGACATCGTGTTCATCTTGCTCATCTTCTTCGTGGTGACGTCGACCTTCACGCGCGAAACCGGCGTGGACGTGACGAAGCCGAAGGCAAGTTCCGCGAAGGAACTCGCGAAGGAAAGCATCTTGATTGGCGTGACACGCCAGGGGACAATCCACATCAACGAGACACAGGTGAACCTCTCTACCCTGAATACGGTATTGCGCCAGATGATGGCCGAAGCGCCCGACCGCCCCGTGATTATCGTGAGCGACCGCGACGCCCCCAACGGCGTGGTGGTGGACATTCTCGACGAATGCAATTTGGCTAAAGTCCGCAAGGTTTCCATTTCCGCGAACAAAGAGGAATAGTGCTCGACTTTCTCGCTAAATATTTCCGGTTCCCGGTGGCATTCGTGCTCTCCTTTGCTGTGAGCGCGGTGTTCTTCCTTGCCGTGCCGGTGCTGAACGCGCTGTTCTTCGACAGGGGCGTAAAGACGGAGAAGGAACTCGACACCGTGACGGAAGTCGAGGTGCTCGTGAGCGAGAAAAAGCCCGAGGTGAAGCAGAAGGTTATACGCACCATCGTGAACCCGAACCCGTTCAAGATTTCCTCGAACATGGGTGTAAGCCGCAGCCAGAATTTCCAGATGGATTTGTCGCTTGCGCGCGGTGCCGCGGGTGACGGAGTCGCCGTGGGTACGGGCTCGATGGAAAACGTAGTGTACGAGGCGGGCGAGGTGGACGAACAGGCGCAGGTCTTGAAGGAAGTTCAGCCGACGTACCCGGCACGCGCCAAGAAACTCGGCATTTCGGGCTACGTGAAGGTGATGGTTGTCATCGACGTGTATGGCGACGTGGCGCAGGCGAACGTGATGAGCCTCGACCCGCCGGGTTACGGCTTCGAGAACGAGGCCCTGAAGGCAGTTCGCCAGTGGAAATTCAGTCCCGCTCAGCTTGGCGGATATCCCGTGGCACAGAAGGCCACAAAGGAGTTCCGCTTTGTTAAGTAGGTTGTTGTGTTTGCTGTTGCTTGCCGTGCCGCTTTTCGCGGCCGAGGATTATTTCTTCAAGGCGAACGAGCTTTACGACCAGGGGAAGTACAAGGAAGCGGTCCCGCTCTACCGTGCAGCCATCGACGAGGGCCGTTACGAGCCTTTCGCATGGTTCAACCTGGGCAATGCGCTGGTGCAGCTCGACCGCAAGCAGGTCGCGATGGTGGCCTACAGGCGCACCGTGGAACTCCTGCCGAATTTCGAGAAGGCCTGGATGCTCTTGGGTGACCTCTACTACCTTGCGGATTCTCCGGGCGATGCGATTGCGGCATACCGACGCGCCATCGAACTCGGGGTGGAATCGGACCACGTGCATTTTGCGCTTGCCGAATGTTACCTGAAGGGCCGCGACTGGACGCTTGCGCAGAAGAACTTCGAACGGGCGCTACAGCTGAACCCTGACCGCATGGATGCCTGGTACGGGCTTGCCGAAGTCTACGAGAAGCTCGGCGACTACGAGTACGCCATCAAGACGCTCCAGAATGCGCTCCAGATGACGGCTACCGCGGGTGCCGACGTGCATTTCACGCTTGCCTATTATTACCGCAGCATGGATTCCACGCGCCAGTCCCTGAACGAGATGGAAAACGGCCTGCTGATGGACCCGGAAAACGTTTCGGCCCGCCGCTACCTCGCGCAGATGTACGTGCAGAACAATTCCCCGTGGATGGCAATCTTCACGCTGGAAGAAGGCCTGCGGCACAACAAGGGCAAGGGCGACCTCAACCTGGATTTGGGGCAGATCTACTTCAACCAGAAGCGCTACGACGAAGCGTTCGAATGCTACATGAGGGCTTGGCTTGCGGGCAGTTCACAGGGCCGCATCGGTGCCGAGAACGTGGGCCACGTGTTCTCGAACGCGGGCGATACCGAGAAGGCCGAAAGCCTGTACAAGCGAATTCGGGAAAAGAAGTAGACGGAAAAAGTTCTAACGTTAGGGGATATATGAACATTTGCAAGTGCGTTGTTGGTTTATTTGCTGTTCTTGTTCTTTTTGCCTGCGGTGATGATTCGTCAGGAACCAAGGAACCAGATTCTCCGCGAAAAGAGGTCATTAGTTCGATAACCGATCCCAGGGATGGGCGTGTCTATCAAACGACGCAGATTGGGACTCAGGTCTGGCTTGGGGAAAACTTGCAGTATGAAACGGATTCCAGCTGGTGCTACAACGATGATGTTTCCAATTGCGAAAGCTTGGGTCGCTTGTATGCTGGCGGGACCGAAAATCTCTGTCCGGCGGGTTTCCACATTCCGTCGCAGCACGAGTGGGAAGAACTGATAGACTATGTCGCCGCTGTAGAGCCCGACATCCCGCCGGCCAAGAGCCTGCAGGGATATGGACAGACGTGGTACGTATCCGGAAATAATGAGTTTTCCTTTGGCGTTCCGGGTGCAGGCTACCGTTCTGTAGATGGTTCCTATCGGGAAAGGATGGTAAATGCTTACCTTGCAACATCAAGGGCGGGCTGCTATCAGGGTTTTATCTCGAACTACCATCTGAACTTCCTGTGTGACGATTCGATTGCGGGGGCTTCGGTACGCTGCCTTAAGGACAGTTCCAATGCCGATGATGTCCTGCCTCTCTGCGACAAGCTGAACCTAAACGAAACCGTATATGAAGGCAACGGGTATTACACTTGCGATAAAGATGGATGGCGTGCTTCGAATTATGCGGAATACAATGCTTACGGGAACGAGTGCGTTGAAAATAAGATTATCAAGGGGAATTTTACAGGCTTTGCCTATTTTATACGCTTCATTTGCGATAATGGTCGCTGGCGAGAGGCGACAGAAATCGAGAGGAATACAATCGACAAGGATTGCTCGAAGGCGACAAATGAAATTATCCAGGGACCCGTGGAGTTCTACAAGTACTACATCTGTTCGGATTCTGGCTGGAGAGTAACGAACATGTGGGATTTCCAGAAGGACGACTACTTCAATCCTGCTGTTGAATATGGCACCCTGACGGACCCGCGTGACCAGAATACGTACAGGACGGTGACGATTGGTGCCCAGCTATGGATGGCCGAGAATCTCAACTACGCCGATAGCGTGAAGACTCCGAACCTGAAGGGAAATAGCTGGTGCTATATGGACAATCCGCAGAACTGCGAAAAGGCGGGGCGTTTCTACACATTCCTGGCGGCTATGGATCAGGATACTTCCTTTGCAGACAATAACATCGAGATGCCCTTGGGATCGGTCACTCAGGGAATTTGCCCTGAAGGGTGGCATATCCCGTCTGAATTGGACTGGAACGCGCTCCTTTCGTATGTAATCGAAAGGTACGCTCAGGAGTCTGCTGTTGCTCTTTATGCTGGATTGGTGGAGGGCGCTTCGGTTAGTGAAATTTTCACCTATACCTATGCGTTTAAATCCGTTGTCGCATGGGATTTCGATTACTGGCGCGTCGCGAGCAATGCATCCGGTTTTTCCACTGTTCCTATGGGCCGCAGGGATCCTGACGGTAGCTTTGTGAATACGCAGGATAATTTTAATATCTGGCTCGCTTCGGAGAAACTTGTCCAGATGTTTATTGCGGGAGCGCCGGCAGGGGAAGATATTGCGAGCTCGGATTATTATCCGGTTATTTCTGCATATAACACATCGATTCCCGCGAGCTTGCTTCAGCAACCAGATGCCCGCAAATATGGTTATCCGGTCCGCTGTATCAAGGATTAACTTTCTACATTTGTAATCATGGCAAAGAAAAAGAAATTCTGGAAATCGAATAGTGGAGCTGCCGCATTCCGTGGCAAGGAAGACCGCATCCGCGAAACGCTCTCGCAGGTCATCAGTGGAGAAAGCAGGCTCCTGCACCGCCCGGATGAACTGTACGAGACTATCGCGAAGACGATTGACGATATCGAGGATTTCAAGGATGTCGGCCTGCAGCTCGAACTGCTTGCCTGGACGCTCCGCACGGACTTTCTCTCGTTCAAGGCAGACGACGAGGAACGCGACGACTGGGAAAGCCTCTTCTACGACGCGGGAACCTTCTTCGTGGAACTTGCAAGCCAGTACGACGACAAGGACTACATTGCCGATTTGGTCCATGACCTCGCTCTGCGCCATGTGGGAGGGGAAGGCCGTTCCGTCGTTTTCCTCTCCCTAAACGAAATCCTGCCTGACGAACGCGCGAAGGCTCTTGTTGACGAGCTTATCGCGACGGTTACGGAGGTCGAACTCCAGAACCGCGAAGACATTATCGATGCATTGACCGACATGGCCGATGCTCTGGGCGATTGCGAACGCTATACGAAGGCCGCCCTCCTGAAGGACCCGGACAAGAGCAATGCGACGCTCATCGATATCGCGAACGAGTACTTTGTCGCGGGCAACATCGAGCTTGCCAAGCAGTGGCTCGGCGACGTGCGCGACCCCGGTTCCGAAGACGAGGAAGCCTACCTCGACCTCATGGCGGCAATTGCCGACAAGGAAGGTCGCAAGTCCGACTGCGTCAAGATTGCAAATCTTTTGTACGAAAAATTCCCGAAGGTCATCAACCTCGCGCGCCTTTGCCAGCTGGTTGATGAAAAACAGGCCGATACGCTCCTCAGCGAACATTCTAGTTTCCGTAGCGGCGGCAATGTCGATACCGAATTCATGCAGTTGCTTCTCGGCATGAAGCGCTACGCGCTTCTCGAAAAGTATATCGACATGTACGAGAAGGACTTGCCTGCAGAGGATGCAGAAATCCTGAACGGAATTTCGGATGAACTAGAAAAGGCCGGCCAGAAAGAACTGGCCGACCACATTCGAGAGTGGACCGTCGAGGAACCCGAGGATGCTCAGGCCTTCGACGACCGCGACAATTAATTACTTCAGGGCTGCAATGATAGCATCACCCATGCCAGTCGTGCCGACCTTGGTGCAGCCTTCCTGGTAGATATCGCCAGTGCGGTAGCCCTGAGCGATGACCTTTTCGCAAGCAGCTTCGATAGCTTTTGCAGCTTCTTCTTCCTTGAAGGTGTAGCGGAGCATCAATGCCACGGAGAGGATCTGTGCGAGCGGGTTAGCAATACCCTTGCCTGCGATGTCCGGAGCAGAACCACCGGCCGGTTCGTAGAGACCGAAGGAGCCTTCGGCGATAGAAGCGGACGGGAGGAGACCCATGGAACCTGTGAGCATTGCGCATTCATCGGTGAGGATGTCGCCGAAGAGGTTCGGGCAGAGGAGCACGTCGAATTCACGCGGGCGCTTGAGGAGCTGCATGGCGGCGTTATCGACGTAGAGGTGTTCGAGAGAGAGTTCCGGATAGTCCTTGATGACTTCGTTCACGACTTCGCGCCAGAGCACGCTCGTGGTGAGCACGTTGGCCTTGTCGATGGAGGCAACCTTCTTGTTGCGGAGCATGGCGGCGTCGAAAGCGAAGCGAGCGATGCGTTCAACTTCGTAGCGGCTGTACTTCATGGTATCGAAACCGATTTCTTCCTTGGAGCCCGGAACGCCTTCACGGCCCTTCGGCTGGCCAAAGTAAACGTCACCCGTCAGTTCGCGGACGGTGAGGATGTTGAAACCGTCGCCGACAATGTCAGCGCGGAGCGGGCATGCGCCTGCGAGTTCCTTGTAAACGCGGGCCGGGCGGAGGTTGCAGAAAAGCTTGAAGTGCTTGCGGAGCGGGAGGAGAGCGCCGCGTTCCGGCTGGAGGTTCGGCGGAAGGTGTTCCCACTTCGGGCCACCCACGGAACCGAAAAGAATACAGTCAGAAGCTTCACCGAGCTTGAGGGTGCTTTCCGGAAGCGGAGAACCGCTTTCGTCATAGGCGGCACCACCGACGTTTGCCCATTCGGCGTTCACGTCGAAGCCGAACTTCTTGGAAACGACGTCCAGCACGCGGACAGCTTCTTTCATGACTTCGGGGCCGATACCGTCGCCCGGAAGCACTGCAATCTTGTAATTCTTGCTCATTGTTAATCCTTGGTTTATAATTTGAACGGCGTAAATTTAGTAAAATTATGGGTGAAGGGCACTTTTTTGCGGGTGATGTATGCTTTATAGAGTTCTGATTCTTTTGATTTTGGTGATTTTGGCGGGGTGTCAGCCAAAGCCAAAGTGTACTCCTGCCGGGTGGTGTCCTGAAGGGATTCGCCCAGGTATAGAAAAAGAGTCTTTTATTTATAGCGTTGACAAAGTCTCCAAGGAAATAGAAAACCATCATACCGTTAGAGAAGCTGTCGATACTGTACCAAGAAAAGCGATCTTATACAGTGTGTGCAGTACAAATGAAGATACCGTCTTGTATCCTTGTTCATTAGCCCCCGCTTCGCTTGCCCGGATTTTAGAAAAAATGAATTACAAGGATACATTGAAGGCCTTGAAAATAAGGGTGAACTATCTTGTTTATTCTTCCAGAAGATTTGTTTACGAGGGTTATGTTGTTCCCTCTTTTTCGCCTCTGTATTCTGACGATGACCGTTCCTACGAATCAATTTGTTCTTCTTCGGATGGTAAAGACTGCGATTTTCTATATGCAAATATTTCTGTTTATAAAAAAATGTATCCTGACCGGGATTGGGTACAACAAAGAGGATTCATCCCAATTGAAATGTCTGCACTTGCTGATCCCGTGCCTATTGATTCGTTAATAAATACATCGCTAGAATCTAAGTTTGTTCATTCCATACAAAAAGAGAAAAAGACAAGTATTCCTTTTGAAATGTGCTATAAAGATGGATTGGCAACACCTTGCGATGTCGATTCCGAAATCGTCGATTCTATAAAGAAAATTGTAGAACGACAGGGGGATACCTTGTTGGCGTATACCTACCAACCATATAGTCAGACTGTTATGGAATTTTTTTGGGGGGCTGTATCTAATCAGCACCGATGCTTTTCAAGTGATGGAACGAAGTGCGATGAATTGTACGCCTTGGTCAGTTGGAGTAGCAAAAAGAGAGAACCGGGAACAAGTGCGGAAGGAACTTATCATTTCTTTCTAGATGACTTTTTTTATGAAGAATATCATGAAATAGTAAGTGACGTGAATATGCATGACAGATTGTCCATCTATAGGAAAGATGGAACATTTGTGAGAAACGTGCCATAATTCTACCGTGCAATCCGCACTTGTTTTACGGTGCCATTCCGGACGGAGCGGAGCATGTAGACGCCCTGGACCTTGATGTCGCTAGTATTCTTGAGTATCGAAACGGCCTCGTCGATAGTGTAGGCGCGCAGGCGGCCGAGTCGGACGCCGTTCAGGTCAAATACGTCGTATGCCTGAAGTGTTTTCGCCTGCAGGTGGAGGCCGCCACCGATTGCAATCGTGGAATCGCCAATAGTCGAATCCTTCGCAGTAGTATCTTCCTGAAAATTGAAATACTCCTTGAGCCAGGTCATTGCCGGGCGGTCTATGCCATCCTTGATAATGCCGGAACAGTTAATCCCTGGGTTTGTGATGCATTGCATTAAGGATTGCCCATAGAGATAGCCCCATAGGGTGACTCCTACTACATATTCGGTTTCCATGAAAACAGGAATATGTTCCGCGAAGCAGTTTTTTTGAATACTGTCTATTTCATTGCTGATGTTGTATTCAGAAATGAGTAGAGGCGTTTCTGTTTTCTCGTAAATCTCCTGAAGGGCGTTCTTGAGCAAGTCTGGATTGTAGCATTTCATGGGGCCGGTTCCCATCACAATCAAATCGTTGCCTTCAAGTCCGTAGGCGTCAACTGGGGCCCCGTTGTTCTTGATCGTATTGATTAGGTCGATCCCTTCATTTCTTTCCCACTGGATTGTGTTGTAGTCGTTGTAAATGAGGATTGCTTGGGGCCAGCGTTCGCGGGCCATCTTGAATGCGGTGGTTATGAATTTATAGTCTTCGTTGTCGCCGCCAAGGGCTTCGATAATTTTGTTGTTGCTGCCTATTTGTGAATGGATTCGCCTGGCTTCACTGACCACGTTGATGTATTCTAGATCCGGATAACGCTCCGCAACGGCATCGAACCACGCGGTAATGGCTTCTTTTGTTTCGTCCGCACTAAGGTCTCTAAGCCAAGAAGGGTTTCCCGAAGCCCATAATAGGGCATGAAATTTGAATGTAGCCTTGTTCTCTTTTGCCCAGTTGTAGGGGATGTCGCATTCGGAAAAATCGAAGGTGCCGCGAGTTTGTTCGACGGTTCGCCAAGTGCATTGCCTTTCTGGGGTAATCTGATTCCAATAAGTCCCGAAGTCAGAAGGGACAGGCCCTTCGACAGTTGTACTGCCGAGGAACTTTGCCGCACCGTCGGCAAGGCCAAGGGCGAAAACGCTACTCACGGCCACGCACAAAAGGGCCACAGGCGCAATTTTTAAAATTCTAGAAGTCATAGCTATCCATTATAAACATATATTCCCTTTAGGGATAAATTCCCAGGGTTGCGCTGTTTGTCGTGGATAATACGTCAATATGCAAAAAGGAACCTTGCGGTTCCTTTCTGCTTGAAATGTCGATGAAATTAATCGTCGTTTTCGTTGCCCGAGGGCTTAGCGCAGCGGTCTCTCGACCAGTTGGTCTGCTTGAAGCAGGCGCTTCTGGTGTAGCAACATCCGTTGGCGTTGCTAGCTGTTTTTTCGCATTCGCAAGCAATACCGTCGTTGTTGCCATCAGCGTCAACAAGTTCGCCGCTAGCGCAGACCACCATAAATCCCTCACCATGGTAAACATTGTTGATGCAGGTCTGCAGGGTGTTGTGGCATAAGCCGAAGTAGGTTCCCAGGGCGTTGCACGATACGCGGCGCGTCTCGTTAGTAAGGTCGAATTCAAAATCTTCCACGCGTTCTTCAGGAGCGGAGACTGGTTTGTGATTCGTCCAGTTGTAGCCGTGAACTTCTTTCGCTGCCATTTTTTTACTAGGAATCAGGTCCTTCCATTTCTGTTTCGTCTCGAAACTCCTGAACGGCGGGTAGTCGGGGTCTTCGTCCTTGAGAATTTGTTTGCAACGTTCCTCGTTGTAGCAGGGGTTTGGATTGGAAGGCGCTCCGCCCATTGGCTCACCCCAGCAGGGATCACAATTCGAACATTGATCCGTGTCGCATTCGTTCTCCATCTTCTGTGGATCGGTGCCTTCTCTACAAGCGACGGGGCATTGGTAATACTCCTTGTCGAGCGGGTCGAACTTGTTATGGAGCCTTTCCCATTGCCCGTCGACGCACCTGTACATGATGGCGTTGTTGTTGATGTCGTTGTCGCACCTCAGTTCGCCGTTAAGACATTCGCCACAGATAGCCTTGTCGGCACGGCACGACTTGTTGCCGCATATGGAAACGGCCTTCTTGGCTTCGCCTGCAACACACTCGTAGACGGTTCCCTTTCCTTCGTCATCGTTGGTGCAGGTGTGTTCGTAGTTCGTGCATTCGCCGCAACCGTTGTCGCGCGGGTCGCAGGATTTCCCGTCACAGCTCTCGGTTACTTTCTTGCCCTTTTCGCAGTGGGTGACGGTCGCCTTGAAGTTCTTGTCCTCGGCACAGGTCTGCACGTCGTCGAGGCATTCGCCACAGTCCGTGCCCTCTTCGTTACAAGAGACCGTGCCGCACGAGCGGTTCACGACGATTCCTTTTATGCATTCCTTGACAATGCCGATGCCCATGGGGCTGTTGGAGCAGGAGTTCTTGTAGCTGTCGTCGCATTCGCTTTCGGCTGTGCTGATGGGGTTCGCGCATTTCTTGGTCATGGTGTTGCAGACAGAACCGACATCGCAGATTTCTTCGCTACAGACGCAGATACCGTCCTTTTCCTTGCCGCCCGAAGCTTCGCATAGCTTAGCGAAGTTCTTGAGGTCTTCCTCCGAAGCGGACGACGAACTGCTCTTGCCTTTTGCCGACGATGAAGAACTCTTTTTTACGCTGCTCGACGAACTAGACGTGTCTGCGATTTCGACGCGATGCCACTTGCTGTCGTCGCAGAAATACTCCGTCTCCTGCTCCTTGGCATACACGGTGTCGCCCTGGTTGCTTTCACCGCAAGTTCCGAGTTCGTAAATCGAATTGACTTCGGTGATGATCTTACGGCCGGAGGAATCGTCGTCGCCGCAGGCGCTAAGTGTTATTGCGGCTCCGACAGCAGCCACAAGGAAAAAAGTTTTTCCCATATAAGACTCCTTTGTTTTCCCATACAAGGCTAAGTATAGTTTTTTGGCCGGAAGTCTATGGCGGTTTCTTGGGGACTTTGACTATATAACTCCCTATTTTGGGGTGCCAGTCCGTTCTTCAATCTCGCGCGGGTGGAACAGCCGGTGTTCCTGCTTGATGAATTCCTTGTCGATGTGCGTATAGATTTGCGTGGTGCTGATGTCGGCGTGGCCTAGCAGTTCCTGCAGAACGCGCAGGTCCATGCCCGCCTCCAGGCAGTGGGTAGCAAAGCTGTGCCGGAAGGTGTGCGGCGAGACCTGCTTGGTCAGGTGGGCCGTGTGCTGTTGCACGATTTTCCAGGCTCCCATGCGGGTCATGGGCTTGCCGCGGGAATTCAATATAACGTTGTCTGTAGTCGGGTGGGTGAGGGGGCGGCCTTCTTCGATCCAAGCCCGCAGGTTTTCCTTCGCCTTGCTCCCGAGGGGCACCAGACGCTGCTTGTTGCCCTTCCCGATGGGGGTGAGCCACTCGTTATCGAGATCCAACTGCGAAAGCTTGATTCCGAGCGTTTCCGAGATGCGTAGCCCCGCGCTGTACATGAGTTCGAAAAGCGCCGTATCCCTCAGCGGGTTCTTGCCGTTTGCCGCACTCTCGAACACGCTGTCGACCTCCTCGCGGGTGAGGTACTGGGGGAGGTAGTGTCCGAGCTTGGGACGTTCGAGCATCGATTCGGTGCTGTAGTCGTATTCGCCCTCCTTCTGCATGTACTTGAGGAACCCGCGCAGGCTCGAAAAATGCCTCGCGATGGATGTGGGGGAGTATTCCACCTGCCCGGCAGTGAATGTCAGGAACTCGTCCAGCTTTTCGGGGGTCAGTTCCTTCAGATCGAGCCCGATTTCGTCGAGCCAGCCTACAAAATGCCGCAAATCCTCCTGATAGCTCTGGATGGTGGCCGGAGAAAGGTTCCGTTCCACCCCCAAAAACGCCAGGTAGGCATCTACGCGGTTCGAATTGAGGCTCATGTAGTGGAATTTAGCTTTTTTTTCTAAAAAATCCCCTTGACAGCCCTTTTTTTCTTTTCTATAATTGACCCCGTCCTAAGCGACTATGGATGATTAGCTCAGTTGGTAGAGCAGCTGACTCTTAATCAGCGGGTCGCAGGTTCGACCCCTGCATCATCCACGAAAACCTCTCCCCAGCGGAGAGGTTTTTCTTTTTTTGGGGTAAATAAGCAGAATATAGGGGGGATGCTACAAAATGTTGTAGATTTTATATTAAGCCATGATGAATAAAAAGAATTGCAAGGTCGTTTTTTGTGTTGCCTTGGGCTTGATAGAACACCCGACTTTGAGAATTTCTCCGAGGAATACGTAAGCACGGACGGCTTTTCGATGGTTCAAAACCCGTTTTTGCCTCCTTATTTGCAGGTGGCAAGCGCGACTGGAAAAGCGCTTGAATATGGACAGTGTGCAGACGGTTATGACCGAAATTTCGTCAATGCGAATTTGACGGAATATGTAGGGAAGGCTGGCTGTGCCAAGGGAGATTGGTCCAATCCGGTCTACTACACTCCGGGGATGGTTCAAAAGAATCTTGTGTTCGCTCCGACGCCCGATGGCCGTTTAGATATGTATGATGGTGTCTTTATCCAGAAGGCAAATGACCTCTGCGACAATTCCAACTTCCACCAGTGGTATTCGGCTTAGCCTGCCTGTCTCGGACAAGCCGGGGTATTTCCTGGTTGACTATGACTATAACAACGGTGGATTCTTCCCGCTGGACTCCATCGTCGGTGAACGGCGTGTCGGTTTTGGTTTCTGCCACTCCGAAGCCAACAAGGAAACGAACCCGACCTGTTCGCAGTGGCTTCTACGGCGAACTTATGCAAGAACTGGCTCAATAAAGGTGGGCCTAGGGCCACGGACGCCGCTGCTGTTGCGGCAACCGCTTCCCCCGAGGGTATTAGGTTCCTCCGCACGAACCTTGCCGAAATCGCCCCGCCAAGATATAGTCAGAAATAAACACGGCGTTCCATGTTGTTAATTCCTTTTTTTTGGACGAAAAAAAGGAATTTGTGCCGGCGAAATCACACTTTTTTGCACTTTTTTGGTATGCTTGTCATACAATGGATGGTAAATGTGTTCTCTTGTGGACAAATTTACTACAAATTACTATCTTTGCTCGCTAGTATGTTTGAGAAGGGTTCAATTAAGTAAGGAATTTTTTATGAAAATAGTTTTGCCTGTTGCTGGTAATGGACTCCGCCTTCGTCCCTACACGGAAGACCGCCCCAAGTGCCTTTTGCCGCTTGCTGGCAAGACCATCATCGACTGGATTGTCGAGGATGCTTCATGCCTTAAACCTTCCGAAACCATCTTTATTACGGGCTACAAGGCCGAAAAGATGGACGAATACCTAAAGACTAAACCCGAATGGGGGAACGTCCGCACGGTGCTCCAGTCAAATCCGCAGGGCCTGGGCGAGGCGATTAGCCTTGCGCTTCCTTACGTAAACGACGACGAGCCGCTCCTGATTATCTTGGGCGACACGCTTTTCGAGGCTGACCTCTCCATCTTGAACGGCGCTCAGGAAAACATCCTCTACACCTACAAGGTCGAAGACCCCAAGCGTTTCGGTGTCGCGGTGGTGGGCGAGAACGGCCTGATTGACCGTCTAGTCGAAAAACCGCAGGAATTCGTGAGCGACGAGGCGATTGTCGGCATCTACTACATCAAGGACGTGAAGGCCCTGAAGGATGCGCTCAAGTACTTGATGGACAACGATATCCGCACCAAGAACGAATTCCAGCTCACGGATGCGCTCGAAATGATGATCGAGCAGGGCTGCAAGTTCAGGACTGCCCCCGTTTCGCGCTGGCTTGACTGTGGTCTTGTCGAAACCTTGCTCGATACGAACGCGCATATCCTCAAGAGGAACGACAATTCCAAGGAAATGGCCGCTCCTGGTGTTGAAATCATTCCGCCCTGCTTTATCGGCAAGGGTGCGAAGATTCACGGCTGCAAGATTGGTCCGTTTGTCGCCATCGGCGAGGGCTGCGAACTTTCGGGAGTCGAAATCCGCGATGCTATCGTCTGGAACGGCGTGAAGATTTCGAACGGAGTGGTCAAGAACACGGTCGTCCACAAGTAAAACGGCAAATTTTTGGAACAAAAGCCCCGGCTAATGAGCTGAACCCAAAAAGTTGGACAGTTTAAAGTTAGGATAAAACAGCGTTATGAGTCCGGTATTGTACCGGGCTCATTCCTTTTAGGCGCAGCTTTATCCGGTCGTTGTTGTAGTATTCGATATATTTCCTTAGTTCCCGCTTGAAGTGATCCATATCATTGAAGGTGTTCGGATAGAGTAACTCGGATTTCATTATCCCGAAGAAGTTCTCCATCATGGCGTTGTCCAGGCAGTTGCCCTTGCGGCTCATGCTCTGGACGATTTTATGATCCTGCAGCGATTTCTGATAGCTGCGGTGCTGATAGTGCCATCCTTGGTCGGAGTGGAGTATCAGACGTTTCCAGGTGTGTCCCTTAGCGTAGGCCTTTTCCAGCATGTCCATGACCATCTTCAGGTCCGGATGGTCCGATATCGTGTAGCTGACGATTTCCCCGTTGTACATGTCGAGTATCGGCGACAGGTAGCACTTTTCCATGCCGATGTTTATCTGGGTCACGTCGGTTGTCCACTTCCTGTTCGGGCCCGTCGTGCCGAAGTCCCTGTTCAGGATGTTGGGCGCAGTCTTGCCAACTTCGCCCTTGTACGAGCGGTACTTATTGCGTTTTCGCACGTTTTTCAGGTTTTCCTCTTTCATTAGTCGGTACACTGTCTTGTGGTTGATCGAGAAGCCCTCGTTTCGGAGCTGGGCCATGATACGCCGGTAGCCGTAACGACCCCTGTTCTGCGCATGCACGGCCTTGACTCGGCTACGCTCGTCGGCGTAGCGGTCTGGCCTCTTGCGGAGGTTGTAGTAGTATGTGGAGCGGGATAGTCCGCCTGCCTTCAGGAGATGCTTCAGAGCGTGCTTGTCGCTCAGTTCTCTGATGACTTGGGCCCTATACCGAACATCTCGGCATTCTCTTTCTGGTCTAGGGCCTTTAATTTTTTTAGGTAGGCGTTCTCCGCCTTGAGATATTCGTTCTCTTCCCTGAGACGTTCCAGTTCGCTCATTCCTTTTGTCCGTTTTGGCTTGGGCACCTTGGGTTGCCTCCCTCTTGGCTCGGTGGCTAGTAGTTCCTCGTATCCGCCATGACGGAACTTTTTCAGCCAAGACTTGAGACAGTAGAGGCTGATTCCGTAATTGACGGTAACTTCGTCCAAAGATAGCGAATGTTGCTCAACGGCTTCTATGACAGCCTTTTTAAGTTCCGCATTTGGGCGAACACCAACTTTCCTTTCCGTACACCAGGTACCAGTAAGGTCATATTGCCTGCATCGGTGTCGGATGTATCGTTCGTTTATGCCTGTAATCTTTGAGATGAGGATGGATCCATTCCCTTTTTGATAGAGTTCAAGGACTTTATCCCATTCTTCTTTTGTGTATTTCATATATGAAAATCCCGAAAGTTGTGTCCAACTTTCGGGGTTCACATCATTTGAGCCGGGGCCTTTGCGTTCCGGAGTGTGTTTTCGATCATATTTTGACCTTTTTTCGTATAGGATGTCCCTATATCGGTCAGTGTGATATATATTTATATTAAACTTAAAAAAGGAGTTTTTTATGGTGTGCAAAAAAATTGCATGTGCTCTTTCCCTCGCCGCGGCGTTCGCTTTCGTGGCTTGTGATGACGAATCCACGTCATTCTCTCCGAAGACCGAAGGCGATGAACAGGAACTTTCCAGCGATTCGAAGGACGTGGATGGTTCCAGCGAGTCTAAGGATGTGAATGGGGATGACGGGAAGGCGGTCTCCAGTTCGTCTGTCGCGGGCGGATTCGACGTGGATGAGATGAAGTGCGACGAGGAAGGCGCGAAGAAGACGGAATCGTACATGGGCCAGGAAATACCCCTTGTTTGCGAAGAGGGCTTCTGGATGCCCGACGAAGAGGCTATGGACGAAATGTACACGTGCGACGAGGAAGGCGCCACCAAGACCGATACGATAACGATGGGAAATAACAGCATGCAGGTTGCTTATGTCTGCGTGGATGGCGAGTGGAAAGTTGATTCCGCGGCCACGGCCAAATGCGACAAGGAAGGCGATGAAATGGAAGTCGACTTCGGTGGCATGGTCATGAAGGCGACCTGTGTCAATGGCACTTGGGTTCCCGATGAGGGGGCCATGGAAGAACAGTTCGTTTGCACGGCGGAAGAAGAAGGCAAAACCAAGGAAATTATGGGTATGCCGTTTGTCTGTACGGATGGCGAGTATATGCCCGATATGGATTTCGACTTTGGTGATTTGTCGGTCGACACGCTTGGCGTAGTTAAAGACTAGTTCCTTCGCCAATACCTTTACGAATAAGCAAAGAGCCCCGCAAGGTCGCGGGGTTCTTTTTTGGGATAAAAAGCCCCGTGCGGGGTGTTTTGGATCGCTTTTTTATATGCGTTAAATTTGAATTTACTTTAAGTTACGCAGGTGTAAGTTTCTCGGGACGTATATTTAGGGCGTATGGGAGACCGTTAACCAAAAAAGGAGTAAAAATGAATCTCAAGAAACTTGCTTTGGCCCTCTCCCTTACGGTGGCCTTCACTTACATGGGATGCGACGATTCCGCAAGTGCCTCCACGACCGGTGGCGACGAACAGCCGGCACTCTCGAGCGCATCGACCGGCGATGAAGGTGGCGAACCGGCCGCTTCCAGTGCTTCTACGGGGGATGAAGGTGGTGAGCAGACTGCTACTTCCAGCGATGCTAAGGCTGAATCTGCGGATTCGGGCGATGTACCCCCGGCAAGTTCTGCCGATGAGGGCCCTGGCACGATTCCGGGGATGGACTCGTCCTTCGTTTTTGACAGCACGGCCATTGCCGACATGATGAAGTGCGATGAGGAAGGTGCCACGCAGAACCAGATGGGAATCAAGATGACGTGCACCGACGGCCAGTGGACTGTTGATTCCTCTTCTATCGCCGACATGATGAAGTGCGAGGCGGGGGAGACCATGGAACAGATGGGCATGGTGATGAAATGCGAAGACGGTCACTGGACGCTGGATTCGGCCGCGACTGCGGCGGCCAATACGTGCGACGAGGAAGGTGCGACGAAAACCGAAAGCATGTCGATGGGCAACTTTGAGATGGAAATGAAATATGTCTGCAAGGACGGCGAATGGGTCGTCGATATGTCTGGGATGGGCGGCCCCGGTGGTGGCATGAATTTCGGTGATTCCAGCTTCACGATGCCCGGCGGAGGTACGGGGGGCTGGGGCGCGAGGGATTCCTCTAGTACGCAGCCTGCCGGCGAATAAGTTTCTTTCATAACCAACCCCAAAGGCCCGCACTCATCGTGCGGGCCTTTTTGTTATATAATCGTTTGTGCAATCGACCGTTCGCCTTATTAAACTTGGCGCTCTGTCGAGCGCAAGCCTTTCGGCTCGGTCATGGACAAGCAAACTTGTCCGCGACTCTCGCCTTATTAAGCTTTGATGATCGTGTCCTTCGCTAGCACCACGATGCCGGATTCGGTCACGTGGAAGAGCTTCCTGTCGCGTTCCAGGTCGTAGCCGATCTGGAATCCGGCGGGAATGTGTAGCCCTTTCTCGATAATCGCGCGACGGACTTTTGCGCCCGGGCCGATGGTCACGTTCGGGAAGAGGATGGATTCCTCGACGAGCGCGTCCTTCTGAATGGAGACCCCGGGGGAGAGGATGCTTTTCACGACGGTGCCGCCGCCGATGATGCAGCCCGAAGACACGATGGAGTCTATGGCCGCTCCCTGGTGGGCGCTGCCGTCACCCGCGAAGAACCTTGCTGGCGGCTGGTTCCAGTTGAACGTGCGGATGGGCCAGTAGTTGTTGTACAGGTCGAACGGCGGGTTTTCGGAGCAGAGGTCCATGTTCGCTTCGAAGAAGGCATCGAGCGTTCCTACGTCGCGCCAGTAGCCCTTGGTAGATGCCTGTTCTCCGCGCACGATGTTCGTGTTGAAGTTGTAGACGTAGACGGGGTAGTCCTTGTAGAGGCGCGGGATGATGTGCTTGCCGAAATCGGTCGCACCTTCGTTTGCGCCCTTCAGGAGCTCGCGCACCAGGAACTTGCTCGTGAAGATGTAGTTGCCCATGCTTGCAAGGCACCAGCCCGGATGCCCGGGCATTTCCTTCGGGTTTTGGGGCTTCTCCTCGAATCCGATCATGCGGTTGTCCTGGTCCACTTCGATAATGCCGAACTCGCGCGCATCCTTGATTGGCACGGGAATCGCCGCAATCGTAAGCAGTGCGGCGCGACTCAGGTGGAAGTCAATCATCTGGTTGATGTCCATCTTGTAGATATGGTCGCCGCCGAAGATGGCCACGAGATCCGGACGTTCGTCGGTAATGAGGTTGATATTCTGGAAAATGGCGTCGGCGGTGCCCTTGTACCAGTCGTCTCCGGTGCGCATCTGGGCAGGTACCAGGTCCACGTACTGGTCGAGGCTAGCATTCAGGTTCCATGCGGCGGAGATGTGCTTGTTCAGCGAATCGCTCTTGAACTGCGTCAGGACCTTGATTTTGAAGATGCCCGAGTTGATGAAGTTGTTCAAAACGAAGTCGATGATGCGGTAGGTTCCGCCAAAGTGCACGGCCGGCTTGGCGCGGTCGCGGGTGAGGGGCTGCAGACGGCTTCCCTGTCCGCCAGCCATGATCATGCAAAGGATGTTTTTCTGATGTTCTCTAGAATAAGACCAACTCATAAAACCTCAGTTCGTGCTTAAAGCTCTATTTCTTGTATACATGCGTAATTTATGTAATTTTTTTTTGAAAAATCATTTTTTTTTGCAAAAAAACACGAAAAAATCGAAAAAAGTGATACCGCTGACCTCAGGTGCCGGATTGGGCGGCTTTTATATGCATTTTTTTGGTGTTGCCCTGCTATTCCGATTTTATTTTTGTAGATTTTACCGCGTTCGAAATTATCGAAACTTAACGTTAAACCAAACAGGAGCTCATAATGAGTCTTACCCTTAACGATATCAAGCACCCGAAGATCAGTACTTGGGTGAATGAAATGATTGCCATGTGCGAACCGGACAACGTCGTTGTCGTTGACGGCTCCAAGGAAGAATACGATGCCCTTATGCAGAAGTGCGTCAAGGCTGGCCTCGCCACGAAGCTCGCCAAGAAGGAAAACTGCTACCTGTTCCGTTCTCTCCCGTCTGACGTGGCCCGCGTCGAATCCCGTACCTTCATTTCCTCTGTGAAGGAAGAAGATGCAGGTCCGACCAACCACTGGATCGACCCGTCTGAACTCAAGCAGACGATGCGTAAACTCTATAAGGGTTGTATGCACGGCCGTACCATGTACGTGATTCCGTTCTGCATGGGCCCGCTCGGCTCCCCGATTTCCAAGAACGGTATCGAAGTCACGGACTCCGAATACGTTGTTCTCAACATGGACATCATGACTCGCGCCGGTAAGAAGGTTCTCGACATCTTCAATGCAGACGTGAACGCTGAATTCGTTCCGTGCCTCCACTCCGTTGGTAAGCCGCTCCGCGAATGCGAAAGCGACAACGGCATCTGGCCCTGCGCTGACGTTGAATACAAGTACATCACTCAGTTCCCCGAAGAACGCCTCATTTGGTCCTACGGTTCGGGCTACGGTGGAAACGCTCTTCTCGGTAAGAAGTGCTTCGCTCTCCGTATCGCTACCGTTCTCGCTCGCGACGAAGGCTGGCTCGCTGAACACATGCTCATCCTCAAGCTCACCAACCCGAAGGGCGAAGTCAAGTACGTGACTGGCGCATTCCCGTCTGCTTGCGGTAAGACGAACCTCGCCATGCTCATCCCGACTATCCCGGGCTGGAAGGTCGAAACCATCGGTGACGACATTGCATGGATGAAGTTTGGTAAGGATGGCCGTCTCTACGCTATCAACCCGGAAGCCGGCTTCTTCGGCGTTGCCCCGGGTACTTCTGCAGAATCCAACAAGAACGCTCTTATCTCTGCTGAAAAGAACACGATCTACACGAACTGCGCTCTCACTGAAGACGGCGACGTGTGGTGGGAAGGCATCGGCTACCCGGCCAAGGGCAAGCTCGTTGACTGGAAGGGCAAGACCCGTGACGCTCTCCCGAAGGACAAGGCTCCTAAGGGCGAAGAAATGGCTCACCCGAACGCTCGCTTCACCGCTCCGGCCAAGCAGTGCCCGTGCATTGCCAAGGAATGGGAAGATCCGGCAGGCGTGCCTATCTCTGCAATCCTCTTCGGTGGCCGTCGTCCGTCCACCATTCCTCTGGTTCACCAGTCCCTCAGCTGGAACCACGGCGTGTTCCTCGGCTCCATCGTGGGTTCCGAAATCACGGCTGCCTCTACGATTGACGCCTCTCAGGTCGGTAAGATCCGTCGCGACCCGTTCGCAATCCTCCCGTTCTGCGGCTACAACATGGGTGACTACTTCAAGCACTGGATCGAAATCGGTAAGAAGTCTACCGAAGACAAGCTCCCGAAGATCTTCTACGTGAACTGGTTCCGCAAGGATGCCAACAACGAAAAGCTTCCGGGTGGCTTCATGTGGCCGGGTTACGGCGACAACAGCCGCGTGCTCGCTTGGATCTTCGACCGCTGCAACGGTGTTGACAACGCTGTCGAAACTCCGATCGGTTACATGCCGAAGGAAGGCGCCATCAATACTGATGGTCTCGCTGACTACTATAAGGAAACTCTCCCGCAGATCACGAAGGTTGACGTGGAAGGCTGGAAGAAGGAACTCGCTGACGTTAAGGAAAACCACTATCCGAAGTTCGGCAAGCACCTTCCGAAGGAACTCTCTGAAATCATCGACATGATCCAGGATCGTCTCAATAAGGCTTAATAGGCATAACAGCCTAGTTTGTTAAGTTCTCCTCCTAACAAACAAGTCCCCGTGGCCGCAAGGTCGCGGGGGCTTTCCTATTTATAGCGGATATGGCGGTTCGAACGGTTTTAGAATGCTTTTTTTACATTTTTTTTGAAAAAAATCGCTCTTTCCCATTTTTTTTGAGTATATTCCAAGTTGGAATAGAAAGAGGTATTGAATGAACCGATATGACTTGGTCCTTCTGGGGCTTATTCTCGAACACGAAAGCAGCGGCTACGATATCATTACGGAAATCCGCGACCGCGAACTGGACCGTTGGGCCAATTTGAGCACATCGACCGTCTACAACCGCCTGGCGACCCTCGAAAAGCATGGCTGCATCGTCGGCCGTTCCGAACGCGATGGCAACCGCCCCGAACGTGTTGTATTCAATATTACAGACAAGGGAAAGGACACGCTCCGCAAGGAAGTCCTCAAGCACTTGACGGGGTTCAACGACGACCCGCGCACGCTTGGTTTTGCATTCCTCTATGGAGCCGAGAACAAGGAGCTGATTCGCACCCTGGAGGCCCATGAACGCCACCTCGTGCTCGAAATCGAGAATCTGGAAAAGATGATTGCCGAAGAACCGCGCCCCACGCTCTATCCGGAAGGCCCGTTCCTCAACTGCATGAGTCGCGACCACATTCTTGTGGAGCTCAAGTACGTGCGAGCCGCCATCGGCATCCTGCGCGACCCCATCCGCAACAAGAAGCTCGACGGCTACTTCTACATCAACTTCGGCAACCGCGACTTCGAGAACTTTAACCAGAAAGGTTAGACGAAAGAACGGCTCTGCGAGCCTGTAGACTATAGACGATAGATTTAAAATGACGCTTCGCGTGAAATAGAAAAGCTTTTCACCACTTTCTTTCGTCTTTCGTCTATCGTCTTTCGTCTAAAAATCTATATTTACCGCGTTAAATTTAACAACCCCCTCTTACGGAGATACAATGGCTACAAAACAGAAGAAGAGTGTCAAGAAGGTCGCCTCCAAGAAGGCTCCGGCCGCCCAGTACGGCTACTTCGATGACGCTGCAAAAGAATACGTGCTCACCACGCCGGCAACCCCGATCAAGTGGTGCAACTACGTCGGTACCTTGAATTTCGGCGGTATCGTGGATACTACCGGCGGTACCCTGGTTTGCAAGGGCGACCCGGCCCTGAACCGTATCACCAAGTACATCGCCCAGATGCCGTGCTCTGACTTCAAGGCCAGCACCATCTACATCCGTATCAAGGAAGCCAAGGGCTACACGGTGTTCTCTCCGTTTGTCGTTCCCACCCTCACCAAGATGGACAAGTGGGAATGCCACGTGGGCCTTTCTTACATGCGCTGGATTGCCGAATGCTGCGGACTCCGCACCCAGGTCACGATTTTCGTGCCGACGGGCTCCAACACTCTCCTCCAGGACATCCAGGTGACGAACCTCGGTGGTGCCGCCAAGGAAGTGGACATTATCCCGGTCTATGAATTCAGCCACTTCGAAGCTGAAAAGCAGCTCACGAACGCCGACTGGGTCCCGCAGACCATGACCCTCAAGGGCCACTGGGAAAAGGACGGCCACGTCGTTCTCGAACAGTATGCCTACATGAAGCGCGACTACGCCGTGAACTACGTGACCGCTAACTGCAAGGTCGGTAGCTTCGACGGTGACCGCCGCGTGTTCCTCGGCGCGAACGAAATGGGCTCCTGGGCCGCTCCGCTTTCCTTGGGCAACAAGGAACTTTCCAACAGCGAATGCGACCGTGGCGACAACATCGCCGCCCTCATGATTCACGGTGGCAAGATTGCCGCCAAGAAGACTTTCCGTTGCTGCACCCAGCTCGGTCAGGAACAGAGCCTCAAGGTTGCTGCCAAGGCCATCGCCAAGTACCGCGACCTGAAGAACGTCGACAAGGCTTTCGACGAACTTGCCAAGTTCTGGGAGAACTACCTCTCCACGATCCAGGTGAAGACTCCGGACGCATCGTTCAACACGATGGTGAACGTCCACAACCCGCGCCAGTGCCACACCACCAAGAACTGGAGCCGCTACCTCTCCCTGTACCAGCTGGGCTACGGCACCAGCCGCGGTATCGGTTACCGTGACTCCACGCAGGACTTGATGGGTGTCATGAGCCACATGCCGGAAGAAGCCTTGGTCCTCACCAAGAACCTCATCTCCGTGCAGCGCCCCGAAGGTAACGCCATGCACCAGTACGCCCCGCTCGCCCTCGCCGAAGACAACGGCAACGAAGCGAACGCCGGTGACTCCCGCGAAAAGGCCGGCGTCAAGGATGCCAAGGGCAATCCGATGTATGCCGACTGGTACGGCGACGACCACCTCTGGATCATCCTCACTGTGGCTTCTTACCTCAAGGAAACCGGCAAGATGGATTTCCTCAAGGAAGAGATTCCGTTCTACGTCGCCGGCAAGAAGCGCAAGGACCGTCCGAAGGGCACTGTCCTCGAACACTTGAAGCGCGCCCTGAAGTTCACCCGTGAACACCTCGGCAAGCACAACCTCCCGCTCCTCGGCTTTGCTGACTGGAACGACTGCATGAACTTGCCCCTCGGTGCAGAATCCACGTTCAACACCGCCTTGTATGCCAAGGCCCTGCTCGAAATGATGGACATCGAAGAAGCCCTCGGCGACAAGAAGGCCGTCGAAATGTACAAGGGCTGGTACGAAGACGTCAAGGCCGCCTTCAACAAGAGCGCCTGGGACGGCAAGTGGTGGACCCGCTGGTTCGACAAGGACGGCAACGGCTACGGTGTCGCCAAGGCCAAGTACGGCAAGATCTACTGCAACGGCCAGTCCTGGCCGGTTATCGCCGGCATCGCTTACGGCGACCGCGCCAAGCAGGGCATGGACAGCCTGAACAAGCTCCTCAACACCAAGTACGGCGTGAAGAGCTCCACTCCGGGTTACCGCGGCTTTGAACCGGCCGTGGGTGGCATCTCCACCTATCCTCCCGGAGCCAAGGAAAACGGCGGTATCTTCCTCCACACCAACCCGTGGGTGATGATTGCCGAAACCATCCTCGGCCGTGGCGACAATGCCTTCCAGTACTACAACCAAATTAACCCGGCTTCCAAGAACGACATCCTCGACGTGTTCGAGTCCGAACCGTACTGCTATCCGCAGAACATCCTCGGTGACGAACACAAGCAGTTCGGCATGGGCCGTAACGCATGGCTCTCCGGTACTTCCACCTGGACGTACCAGGCTGCCACGCAGTTCATCATCGGTATCCGTGCCAACTACAAGGGCCTCGTGGTTGATCCTTGCATCCCCTCCAAGTGGGATGGCTTCGAAGCAACCCGTAAGTTCCGTGGTGCAACCTACCAGATTACGGTGAAGAACCCGAAGCACATTTGCAAGGGTGTCGCCAAGATGGTGGTTGACGGCAAGGAAATCGACTCGAATATTGCCCCCATTTTCACGAAGGGTGTGCACAAGGTCGAAGTCACCATGGGCTAATTTGAATTATAACCGTCGTGATACGGCGTTGCTCGCCCCCTCACGTACGCTTAGTACGCTACGGGGGCTCGCGCCTGGTCTCACTCGGTTCTAATCCAAATTCGAATTTAAAGGTCTGCTTCAAACGAAGCAGACTTTTTCTATATATAAGTGTATGGCGAGTTTATTTGGAAAATGCTGGAATAATTTTGTGCTCTTGGCTGCGGCGATGCTGTGGGCGGGGTGTTCCGACGCCGATAAGAATGCGGATAAAACTCTGGAGCAGGAAAAAGTTAATACGGAACAGTCCTTGGTCGTGAAAAAGGAAAATGACGAAAAAGCGCATAGGGACCGCGTATTTAAAGCATCCATAGACAGTGTTTTAAAGTCGGTGGGGCATCTTTCAACGCATGGGACGACTACGCTTTATGGATGTCGTCCAGAAAATGGCTGTTCCGTTAAAAGAGATGAATATGGGATTCCTGTAATAGATGAAAAGTACTTGCAAGGCCGTGCACGAGGCGTCGCAAAAGCCCCTACTTATGAGGAATTGAGTGTGGCAGGTGGCGTTGATGCTGATAAAGCTCTGATTTTAAAGAACATTCGCCTGCGGACTCCTGGATTGCGTCATATTTATAATAAACATTTAAAGAGGAATCCCAGTTTTAGCGGGACGATTGTTTTTCGGTTGAATATCAATGCTGATGGCTCCGTTCAAAAAGTCCAAATAGACTCAACGACTACCGGCAATACGGATTTTGACGAAAAAGTCCAGAATGCGGTAGGTCGCTGGAATTTCCAGATCATGAATTCGGGTGTAGTAGCCAAATTAAATACGGATGTAGTTGCGACTTTCCCGGTACAATTTTATGAAAGAGAACCGGCAAAAATAGGCGATTAAGGGCGATACTTAACGCGCCGGATTTTTGCTTTTGGTGGGGATAAAATTGCGCCAAATTTGCGTTTGATTGTCTAGAAAGCGTCTTTTTGTGTTATTTTTAGTGAGGTATGAATATGTTTTCTATGCTCTTTCGCGTGATTTCGCTGCTTGCGGTGCTTTGCGTGTGCGGCCATGCTGTCGAAGACCAGTTCGCCGGCATGACTCCCGAATTGCAGAAGTTTATCAATCCCTATATCGATAAGGCCAAGGCGTCGTTCCCTGCAGTCAAGCAGAAGTACATTGCGGGAGACTATGTGCGCGAAAATCGCTCCATGTATGTGCAGATTGCCCTTACGGGCAAGGACGGGACCAAGGAGATGGCCTTTATCAGGGTTATCTGGTGCGCGGGTACGAAATTCCAGGGAATCTTGGCCAACGAGATGTATTTTGTCAAGGAATACACGAACGGCGACACGCTTTCGTTCGGAGAGAACCAGGTCGTTAACTGGGTCGTCGCGGATGCCGAGGGCAGGGAAGAGGGCAATTACGTGGGGAAGGCCATCGATGCGTACATCTCTCAAAAGGTGGGCGTCTTTTACGAGGTCGTGTACAAGAAGGGGCGTTTCACGGTCACCTACCAGGATGCCAAGGATCGAAAACAGAACAGCGTAGATGGCGTTGTTCCCGAAAAAATCATTGCGCAGATTGCGGAGCGCCTGAAGGCCGGTTTCGAGAAGAAAAAGCGCGAGGGCCAGAAGTTCGAGGAGGGCAAGCCCTTCTACACCTACGGAGTCTACGATTGCCACACCGGCGAAACGGAGCCCTGATTTCTTGGCCTAGAATTCGTCTGGCCTGATGACGTAGATCGAATCCCTCTTTGTCGGTAGGGGCCTGTAGGATTCGAGTTCCTTCCGTATCTCGTAGAAAAGGTTCCCCTTGAAGAATTGGTCGAGGGTCTTTTGGGAATGGACCCTTGTGAAGATTGCGAACTTTGTCATCTCGTGGTTGCAGACGCTTGCCTTGAGGTCGTAATCGATGTAGGAGGTGTCCTGGTTGCGCAGGTTGTTGCAACTTTTCACGAATTTCTTCAGGATATAGTCGAACTTGGCGCCGATGTAGTTGTTGTCATAGATGAAATGCGCTTCCTTGAGGGAAGGGTTGAAAAGGTAGATATCCGAGTTCCATGTAAAGTAGTTGGAATCGATGGCGAGCTTGCGGTTGACGTAATTCTGGATGCTGGAATCCAGCTTGAGGTCGATTTCTTCTCGGTCTGCGGGGAGGACCAGCCAGCACATGATGGGGTATTTTGCGGTGAGCGCTATCTTGTCTGCGGTACTGTACGTGCCTTTGCTGGTGTCCCAGAACATGACAATCTTGCTTATGGCGGACGGGGCGACGAACCAGTTGCACGCAAAGAGGAACGTTATGAATATCAGGATAACCGCAAAGATGCGGGTGAACAAGTCCTGGAAAATCTGTCTCTTGGCATCGGGGCCATAGCCCGTGTCAAGTATGGGATACTCGGCCTTGAGCGCCTCCATTTCCTTGAGCTTGGATTCGAATTGCTCGGCGTTCAGGGGGGAGGTGCCCGTCTCCTTGAATTGGCGGGTCGCGTCCTCGAGTTCGGACTTCAGCTCAAAGTAGTGCTCGAAGTCGGCCTTCGTCTTTTCCAAGTCGCCAGAGGAGTCCTGTTTATTCAGATGGAACATATTCCCCAATATAACAATTGGGCTCCTTTGGAGGGTTTGAAGGAATCCCTAATATTGAAAATTGCTATATTATTCGCGGAAATTTTTAAAAAGGATAGACAATGTCTCTTAAACTTATTACTCGTGGTGTTCTTACCGTGGCGCTTGCTGCGGGTATTGCCTCTGCGCAGCTCCTCAACAGCAAGAGCATGGATGTCGTGCGTGTCGAAAAGGTCGGTTTCTCTGCCGGGCGCATCGATAGCTTGACTCAGGCGCTTGCACAGCAGCAGTTCCAGGGCAAGAAGGTGAGCGATGAGACCATGGCCCAGGTTCGTTTTGCTGTGATTGACAACCTTGTCGGGCAGGAACTGGTACGGCTCGAATGCAAGAAGCAGGGAATCAAGGTCCCGGCTGCCCGCGTGGATAGCCTTGCGACGCTCTTCAAGAAGCAGTTCCCGAGCGAGGATGTGTTCCAGAAACAGCTGAAGCAGAGCGGCCAGACGATGGCTCAGTTCCGTGAAAAGCTCGAAGACCAGCTCAAGAGCGAGGAACTCCTCAAGAAGAAGGTGCCCTATCCGAAGGACCCGACCGAAGAAGAAATGAAGGCCTACTGGACGCTCAACAAGAGCAAGGTCCCTGTAAACGATTCTATCAGCGGTGTCCGCATCTACATCAAGACGAAGGGCAAGAGCGCCCAGGACGTGTCGGATACGAAGGACATGCTGAAGGGTATGGCCGCCCAGCTCAGGAGCCAGATCCGTGCCAAGAAGGTTCCTTTTACTTATGCGGTGCAGCTTTTCGCACAGCAGGCTGTCCAGAACAGCGACGATCCTAATGCGAAGAAGACGGGCGGTGCCGTGCTGACCACGCTCAAGGGTAACGGGGCTGCGTTCGAAAAGGCCGTGGCCAAGTTGAACGTGGGTGACATCTCGGATGTCTATAACGACAAGGACGGTGTCGCCATCTTCATGCTCACGGGCAAGAACGATGGAAAGTTCGAAAGCTACCGTAACCAGATCGATACCGGACTTCGCATGCAGGCCGAACAGGAACGCCAGATGAAGCTCAAGGCCTACCTGGATGAACTTGCGAAGGTCTACAAGGTGCAGTACCTCGACAAGAAGTACACCCCGCCGCAGGCCATCGGGGGCAAGTAATGGCCTTCCAGACGACTCATACCGGGCTTATCGAGCTGCGTAGCCGCATCGACAAGCTCTGGGGGTATCTTTGACTTAGAGGCGAAGACCGAAGAACTCTACGTCCTCGAAAAGGACTCTGCTGACCCGAACCTGTGGAACGACCAGGAGAAGGCGCAGTCCATGATGAAGAAAATCGGCAACCTGCGTGGCCTCCTCGATTCCTGGAAGGAGGTCTCCCAGACTTGCGATGACCTTGCCGAACTCTACGAGATGAGCAAGGACGAGGAATCTGCCGACCTGACCAAGACCATCGAGAACGATGTCGCCGACTTGCGCGCGCGTGTCGAGAAGATGGAATTCAAGAAGATGTTGAACGGCCCGGACGACGCCTGCAGTTGCCTGATGTCGATTCACCCGGGCGCGGGCGGCACCGAGTCGCAGGACTGGGCGCTGATGCTCTTCCGCATGTACACGCATTTCTTTGAACGCGAGAACATGGACTTCAAGGTGGTGGATTTCCAGGAAGCGGAAGACGCTGGCCTCAAGAGCGCGACCATCGAGATCACTTGCGAGAATGCCTACGGCCTGCTGCGTTCGGAAATCGGCGTGCACCGCCTGGTGCGCATCAGCCCCTTCGACGCGAATGCCAGACGCCACACGAGCTTTACCGCCGTGTACCTGTACCCCGAACACGAAGACGTGGAATTCGACCTGGACATGGCCGATGTGCGCGTGGATACCTACCGCAGTAGCGGTGCCGGCGGACAGTACATCAACAAGACGGATTCCGCGGTGCGCATGACGCACTTGCCCACGGGTATCATGGCGAGCTGCCAGACGGAACGCAGCCAGATCCAGAACCGCGAGACCTGCTACAAGATGCTCAAGACCATGGTGGCCGAGCACTACCGCCTCGAAGAAGAGGCGAAGCGCGATGCCCGCATGGCCGAAAAGAAAAAGGTCGAATGGGGAAGCCAGATCCGTAGCTACGTGCTGCAGCCCTACCAGATGGTGAAGGACCTGCGTACGGGTGTCGAGACCTCCGATACCGCAGGCGTGCTCGATGGCAAGATCAGGCCGTTTATCGATGCTTACCTGCTGAGCACCAGCGAAGAGCAGAAGTAAGCTAGCTTAACAGTTTTTCCACTTCCGCAATAATGCGGTCGCGTTCCCCGCACCAGTCGGGGGCGATAAGCATGTCGCTCGGGCTTTCGCCGCTGAACCGCTCGATGGCGGTATCCGGCCCGATAATCTTTATCATCTCGGCGACGGCTGCGCAGTATTCCTCGAATTCCAGCAGCTTGATTTCGCCTGCGGAAAAATCTTGTGCCATCACAGTGCCCGCGACGATGTGCAGCGGGTGGATTTTCACGGCGGCGAGTTTCAGGTCGCGCACGACTTCGGCGGTACGCTTGAAGTCTATCAGGGTCTCGCCGGGGAGTCCAACGATGACGTGCGTGGTGACGGTGAGACCCGCCGCCTGGCAGCGCTTTACCGCGTCTTCGAAATCGGCGAGTGTATGCCTGCGGTTTATTGCCGCAAGCGTCAGGTCGTTTGCCGTCTGCAGGCCGATTTCCACGATAATCGGCTTCTTGCGGTTCAGTCCCGCGAGGTACTCGATTTTCTCGTCTTCGAGGCAGTCCGGGCGCGTCCCTATCGCAAGCCCCGCAATCTCCTTGTGCTTGATAATCGGGTCGATAATCCCCTTCAGGTGTTCGAGCGGCGCATGCGTGTTTGTATATGGCTGCAGGTAGGCGAGGATGCCCGCGTTCGGGTATTTTTCGCGGAGCCTCGGCACGAACTTGTCGAGCTGTTCCTGGATGGAAACCTTCGCCTGGTCGAACACCGGGCTGAAGCTGCGGTTGTTGCAGTAGCTGCAGCCCGAGAATCCCTTGGTGCCGTCGAGGTTGGGGCAACTCATGCCGCCGTTGAGCGGGAGCTTGCGCACCTTGAGGTAGTTGGGGAAAATCTTGAGCAGCAAATCGCGGTAGGGTGTGTAGTGCATGGCGTAAAAGTAATAAAAGCGGGGCGTTCACTTGTTTTGACTCCCCTTTTTTTATATTCTATTCATGCCGTTTTCAGAAGAATACCTCAAAGATTACGAAAATAAAATTCGGAAGCTCCCTGTCGATGAACTTTACGAAATACTTGACACCATTCGTGATCATCCCTTAAAAGCAGATGATTCTCCTGAAAGAGTCCAGATTGTTGAAAAGCGCATTATTGAACTAACTGGCGACAAAGATTCCATTTTGTCTCGTGAAGAGTTTAATAAAAAAGTGGAACAGGAATATATCGAGAAGACAAATCCTTTGGCAGTCAAGCTTGGAATTTTTGGAGTTGGCCTAATTTTAATAGGAGGTGTGTGCCCGCGAAATCCCCACCTTGCAGAAATCAGTTCGAATCCAATATCTCTTTTTCTCAGCGGTCTTGGGTGCTTAATTGTAGGATTATGCATTTTAATCGATGGAAAGATTAAAATATACCTAATAGGATGGGCGGTAATCCTGACAAAAAAAGAACATCCAAAAAAGTTCTGGTCTGTAGTGGGGTTATTTTATATTGTCGGGGTTTTCTTTTTAGTTAGGGCATGTCAATGCTGGTAGGCTTAATTATTAAATTTTCTTATATGGCTAGATTGTTTTCTGTCTTTTTAATTGTTGGCTTGATAATGACTTTGGTAGGGTGCTCCAGCCATGCACCTTCTGCCTCAATGTTCATGAATTCCCCAAAGAATAGTTTAATTTTGGGCGTTAATGGTATGGTCAATCTTGGTAATCGATATGATTATGAAACTGAAGATGGCTCAGGAGATGAAATTAATTTTGAAGAATATGGTCCTTATGCAGTGGAACCATCCTTGGGAGAGAGAGTGGACAATTTTTTTGTTTCCTTAAGTCTGGAATTGTGTGGGGCAATGAGGGTGTCTTTTGGGCTTGTTAGCGATTATTTCGGCTCTTTGGCCTGGGTATCGCCTATTTCTTTTGGTTACAATAAATCTCCTGGATATGGCCTTATGCTTGTGGAACAGTACCCTTTTGCAGAAAATTGGAAAGTGGGTATTAGCGAGCATTTTGCCAATAATCAGTACCGCGGAAATGTGAGTCTTTGTTTGAGTTGTACTTCTTATGCAAAGGACTATAAAGAATTGGGCTTAGGGGCCTATATTTCATATAAGAAATTTTCGATTGAATTCCGGTACGGAAATGAACTTGATTCTTCTAATCGGCGTTATTATTTGATGGCAAATTATGACTGGTCCTTTGCGTGGTAGTTGCGTGAATAGGCGAGATTGATAAAAAATTCGCTCTTCCTATCGGAATAGCTGGCGCTCATCCCATCGGAATAGCGAGATTGCCAAAAGTTTCACGGTGTTCAACTTTTGCCCTTCGGGTTACGCCTGGCGGCGTGCCGCTTTTTTTGTAAAAATCCCATTGGGCGAATATGGATGTATATTTGGTGTATTGATATTTGAGGAGGTTTTATGAAACGACTGGCTTTGACCCTGGCTCTCGTGGTTGTGTTCTGTGCGGAGGGAGCCTTCGCAGCCCCGAAAAAGGGAACCATGACAGACGCCCGCGACGGCGAGTCGTACCAGACTGTAAGGATTGGTAAACAGATTTGGATGGCAGAGAATCTGAAGGTGAAAACCGAGGGTAGCTGGTGCTACGAGGATAAGGAATCGGACTGTCAGAAATACGGTTGGCTCTATAACTGGGACGCGGCAAAAGTTGCCTGCCCCGTAGGCTGGCACTTGCCCAGCAAAGAGGAATTCGAAATTTTGTTTAAGTTCGTGGGCGGGGCTCAGGAAGATGCTTGGAAATGGGAAAATGCGGGGAAAATGCTGAAGTCCACCAACGGATGGAATGAATATGAAGGAAAAGATGGCAATGGTAATGATGCTTTCGGGTTCTCGGCGCTCCCTGCTGGCTACAGGAATGGCAATGGGGATTTCAACAACGAGGGCAACCGTGCGTACTTCTGGAGTTCTACAGAGAGCGTTAGCGGCAGCGCGTACTACATGGGCTTGGACTTCAGCAAAGACGATGCGTTCCTGAACAGCTTCTATAAGACCCACGGGTTCTCGGTGCGCTGTGTGAAGGACTAGGCAAATTGGCTCGGAAAAACCATGCAGCTCCCAGGACGGGAACTGTTTTGTGTAAAGTTTTTATTTTTTGAAAACAACTCCGTATCCGCGGTACTTGCAAACAGTTTCTGTTTTCAAGACTAATGGACCTAAAATTAGCGATGTTGTTGTTTCTTCCGCGCGGATTCCGATAACTTCATCAAAGGCTCCGCCTCTATAATCAATAAATTCCATAATGCCACAATTTTCGTTTTCTGGCTTGCTCGAATACGATATTTCTTGGTACGATGCATAATCAGAAGGTGTGAAAATTCCTTCTTGCACCACAATTGGATGATGGATCACCTTTGTGCATCCAACAAGCATTAATGCTGTAATGCATAATGCGATGACGTTTTTGTTCATAAAAAACACCTTTAAAAAACGTTTATATAAATATACAAATCTTTTTGAAAGGAGTGGCTTAATAGCGAGATTGCCAAAACGTTCACTTCGTTCCGCTCTGCGGTAGTCGAACTCACTTCGTGAGTTCTCATCTCGCGTATAATTCCGATACGAAAAAAGCACCCGCAAGGGGTGCTTTTCGTATCGGAATAGCGAGATTCGAACTCACGACCTCTTGCTCCCGAAGCAAGCGCTCTACCAGGCTGAGCTATATTCCGGTTTTGTGGGCACAATTATAGATAAAAATTCAGGGTTTTCAAAGGGGTAGGGGGCGAAAAATTTGTAAAAATACCCAAAATTTACTTCTTTCGGGCGTTTTTCTTGGCCTTTTTGGGGTCGGGGCGTGCGGGGGCGTCGCTTTGGGCGGGTTTCCCGAGGACCATGATGCTCGAACCTGCGTTGTCGGGTTCGACCTTGTACAGGCGGATGCGGTTGTTCCATTCGGACCGGACCTTGCGGTCAATGATGCGCTTGACGTTCCCGTAGCTCGGGTTTCCGCCGCCGTGGATGACCCTCAGGACCTTGAGACCAGCGATGTTCAGGTCATCGATGCGCCGCTCGACGGCCTCTGCGGCTTCGTCTGCGGTCATGCCGTGCAGGTCGATTTCGTCTTCGGGCATGGGGAGGTCCCAGGCGGCGGGGTTGCGGCGCATCTTGCGCCCGCGCGCCATGCGCACGGGCCTCGCGGCGGCATTCTCCGCATCGACGCGCATCTGCTCGTCCTTGTCTTCCATGCGGTGGTTCATAATCCACTGCATCTGGAATTCTTCTTCTGCGTTCAGGGGCATCTCAAATCCTCGGACACAAATATAGAAAGCGGCTCCGTGGTTTGCGCTCTAGACGACGAAGTTCTGGTGGTAGTTCCAGCTCCACTGGTCGGGGTGCTCCGCTATCCAGTGCTCCGTCTCGCGGGCAATGTCTTTCACGAGGGGGCTTTCTCCGGCTTGGCTTGCGATCTTGCCGGCAACGGTCTCGTCGTACTTGGGCGGGTAGAACGTCTCGAACCGGATGACGATGCTCCCTTCGGGGTACTTGCTGTCGCGGGAGGGCGAGCCGTGCATTTCTGTCCAGGTGCGGAAGGTGACGATGCCCGCTCCCATCCGGTTGATTTTCTCGATGAGCCGCAGGTAGAGCGTGGTTTGCTTGCCGAACAGTTCGACGGTGTTTCCCTTCGTGTTCTTCCCCTGGTCATAGACCATCGCGAGGATACCCTTGGTGCGGAAGAGTTCGCGGATGAGCCTGCCTGTTTCTTCGGGGTGGTATTCTGTGAGGTGCGGGTCGCTGCGGAGTCCTTCGAGAACTTCGCGGAAGGCGGCATCCCCGACGGAATCGGTGATGAGGTGCACATGCTCGCTGTAGCGGCAAAGCGCGCGGTGCATGAGTTCGAAGGAACCCTGGTGGATGCTGATGCCGGCGATGGGGGCGCCTTTTTTTGCGCATTCAGCGACGGCGTCCTTGATGATGCCCTCGTTCTCGAACACGATGCGGCGTTCCACGCTCTTGAAGCGGGCGAGGCCGCGGTAAGAATCCAGCGCGTTCCAGAAAATGCCGCGGAACATGTCGCGTGCAGTCACTTTCTGCAAGGGGCCGGCGCAGTTTAAACCCGAAGCCGCACCGTTTAACCCCGGCGCACTGTT
Organism: Fibrobacter sp. UBA2449; assembly: GCF_002342555.1. Taxonomy (NCBI): domain Bacteria; kingdom Pseudomonadati; phylum Fibrobacterota; class Fibrobacteria; order Fibrobacterales; family Fibrobacteraceae; genus Fibrobacter; species Fibrobacter sp. UBA2449. The sequence goes on along the minus strand of NZ_DDQF01000008.1, from coordinate 20,102 downwards.
TAACCCCGGCGCACAGCCTTCATCCTGCGCCACCAAATACTCCCTTGCCGCCTCGAGATGCTTCACGACACGCCCATAGGCGCGCTCGGTGTGGAGCGCCTTGTAGACGGGGAAAGCGATGGCGAAAAGGAACGAGTAGAAAAAGTCCGGCAGCCGCAGCAGGATGTTGAACAGTAATTTATATGTAATTACCTTGAACTTGTACATGGGGTCGCGGCGCCTGCCGATCAGGAATTACGCGTCCTCGAATTCCAGGATATTCCTTCCGAGTTCGCGCTCGAACACGCGTCGCGAAAGGCCTTCGCCTGCATAGCTGATTGTGGGCGAGACCTCGTAGAGCTTGCCGGGCTTCACCTCGACATGTGCCTTCACGAGCCATTCGCGGTGGAGCTTGCCAATCATGGTGCGGGCCGTTTTCGGGCTGTCCGTGCCTTCCGCGTTCTTGACCGGGCTAAATTCCTCCTCGCGGATGACGCCGAAGGGGAGCATGGTGCCGAGCTGCGGGAAAGCATCGAACAAAAACTGCTCGAACTTGAAGCAGTTCTCGATGCCACAAACCGTCTTGCGGGCCGTGTGCCACGGGAGTTTGCCTGTCTGCAACTTGCGCAGGGCCGAGACTTTGAACAAATGAATGGCGAGGTTCCCGCCGTCAAATACCAGGCTTCCGTCCGGGTTTGTCATGTCGCGGTATTCTTCGGGCAAGTCGCTGTATTCGACCACGCCGGGTTTGTTGTTCTGGAAGGCGAAAATGCCCACGCGTTCCTGCGCGTTCGCCTTGTGAACGACCTTCGATGCGCTGGCCATCATCCCGTTGTCGGCGAGAGCCCCGATGAATGCGGGGTCGCAGATGCGGCAGAGCGCGTTGTCGACGCTGTAGAGGAACACGTATTCCACGCCTTTCTCGACGAGCCATGCGAGCGAACCGCTTTGGGCGAGCGCGCGGAAGCACCCGCCGTTGCCATCGGGTACGAGAGCGAGCCTGTCGCCGTCGAGCACGGCCTTGCCATCGGGCGTAAGCGCGCAGATGGTTCCCTGCTCAAAAAAGCGGATGTTGTCGCGGTCCATCCCGAAGAAGTTGTGTTCGGTAAAGAAGTTGACGGTCGCCTCGTGGTTCAGCGGGCTCGTCATGATGCACCACGGAATCGGGTGGCCTACGCGAGCCGCGAGGTTCTGCAAGCGCTCCGCCTGCAGTTGGAACAAACTCTTGTGGCTCGGGAGCCCGATATCGAACATTCCCTTCGGGCCGTCGAACCCGAGGCGCGAGCCCTGGCCGCCCGCGACGAGGAACGCCGCCACCTTGCCCTTCCCGAGCAGCATCTCTCCGATTTCTTTCCAGTAGTCGTATTTCAGGTTGTCTTCCGCAATCCGGAAAGGCATGGGCTTCAGGTCGGCAGATACGTTGTCCGCCTTGCTCGCGCTTGACTTTTCGGCGTAGAGCGTCTTCAGTTCTTCCCAGTCCTGGCTTAGAATGTCGCGTTCGAGGAGCTTGCGTGCATCCCCGGAGAGTGTTTCAAGGTGCGCCGCCAGTTCCTGCTGGCCGGCCGCATTTAACGTTTCGATAATGTCTTTTTCCATATTATCTCAAACCGAAGAATATCACCATGCTCACGATGAGCGCGAAGATGCTTATCAGGTGCATGCGCCACACGATTTTCGAGTTCATCAGGGGCTTGCTCGGGAAACGGCCTTCCCACTTTTTCTGGTAGTGGTGGTGGAGCGGCGCGCAAAGGAAAATGCGCTTGCCCGTGCCGGTTGTTTTTTTGGTGAACTTGAACCAGAGAATCTGGAGCAGCACCGAGCAGGCCTCGGCGATGATGATGATGCAGACGATGGGGAGGAACAGCCCCGCCTGCACCAAGATGAACATGATGCCGATGGTGGCGCCGAAGCCCACGGAACCCGCGTCGCCCATGTAGATTTCGGCGGGAGGGCTGTTGAACCACAGGTAGGCGAGCAGTGCGCCCGCGATGGCCATGGCGATGGGGAATAGCTCATCGCAGCCGGGCAGGTACGGCACGTGCAGGTAGGTACTGAAGATGAAGTTGCCGCTCACGTAGGCGACAAGCCCCACGAAAATCATGCTGGTAAGGATGGGCACGGAAACGAGGCTGTCGAGACCGTCGGTAAAGTTTGTCCCGTTCGCGCTGGCCGCGATGACAAACGTCATGAAGGCGACAAAAATCCAGTTGGGGAGGTGCAGCTGGAACACGTCGATGGGGCAGAAGGGGATGGTGAGGTCACCCTTGAGCTCGGGGATGAACTTGTAGCAGAAAATCGCGACGATAAGGCTGAACAGGAAGTAGAGGAACAGGCGCAGGCTGCTGGAGATGCCGTCGGCCTTGTCCATGTAGTCGGCGGCCTTGAGCTTGCCGAGCTTGATGAGGCGCTTGGCGCGGACTTTCGCGATGTCGTCGATGGCGCCCACGGCGGAGAAGGCCGCGAGAATCACGAGCGTCGAAATGGTGTAGCCGTTCATCTTGCAGACGAGGAGCGAAACCACCTCGACCACCACCACCAGGAGGAGCCCGCCCATGATCGGTGGGGACTTGGTCTTACCGTCCTTGTCGAAGTCGCTGGTGGCGTCGAGCCCCTGCAGCAGGCGGATGTACTTGGGCATGAAGAACAGCACGAGGATGATGGAGAGCATGGCGGCCGAGCCTGCGCGGAAGAGACGGCCATCGAAAATGTCCATGCTGGTAACGTGATAAAGCCAATGACAGAGCATAGTTATAAAATCTTAGATTTTCCCGGCGAGGGGGTCGTGTCATCCTGAGCGGAGGGCGCAGCCCGTAGTCGAAGGATCTGGTGTTTAAACTTGTGTTTTTTCTTTGCAAAGATAAAATATTGTGCCTGCGTTGGCTTTGAACTGCCCGAAATTTCTACATTATGAGGCATGAGTGAATTGCGTATCGATTGCCCCCACTGCGGGTCCACCTTCAACGTCATGCTGGACGGTGAGCCCTCGTCCATGATGGTCTTTGCCTGTGCCAAGTGCAAGACCCCGCTGATGCACATGGCCGGAGTGACTTCGGAACTGGACCGGGAGGAGTTTGCGCGCCTCCGCGAACGCCTGAACCGCGTACTGAGCGCCGTCATGAAGCGCGAGGGCGAGGTAAGCGAGGTCGCTGCGTCCCTCAAGAAGCTCGTGGACGAGTCGAACGCCCGTGCCGAGGAGCGCGAGTCCGAACCCGCTGTCGCGATATCCGACGAGGCGCTAGCGGAACTGCAGAAGGGCCTCGACGAGATGGATGTGGACAGCTTCCTGGAAAAATTGTAAAGTCTCCGTTGTGTCATCCTGAGCGAGCGTAGCGAGTCGAAGGATCTATTTAGATGTTTAACTTTTTCATAGCAGCCCTCGTGGTGGCGCTTGCCCCCGGCCCCGACAACCTGTTTGTGCTTGCCCAGAGCGCAACCCACGGCGCGCGTGCTGGATTCAGCGTGATTTGCGGGCTGTGCACGGGAATCTGCGTGCAGACTGTGCTCCTGATTGTGGGGGTGTCCGCGCTGATTGCGGCTAGCCCGATTGCATTTTTTGTGTTGCAGTGCTGCGGGGCGGCGTACCTGCTTTACCTCGCGTACAAGAGTTTCCAGGTCCGCGCTGGAGTGGTGAAACTGGACGCGGGTGATGCTGGCGAGATGCGCGCGGATTCCGGCCGTGTCATCCTGAGCGGAGAGCGAAGCTCGGAGTCGAAGGATCCAGACCCGTGCAGGGAAGGCGCGGGCCTTTCGTTCCGCAGGCTCTACCTTCGCGGTATCATCATGAACCTCACGAACCCGAAGGCGGTTCTTTTTGCGCTTTCGTTCATTCCGCCGGCAGTTGACATGAGCCGTGACATGAGCCCGTCGCTCCAGATGGTTGTTCTCGGGGCGGAATTCGTGACGGCGACCTTCATCGTGTTCGGCTCCATCGCGCTACTTGCGGGCGCCGTGAAGAAATTCATGCTCAACAGCCCGAAGGCGAACCGCAACCTGAACTGGTTCAGCGGCTGCGTGTTCGTGTTCCTGGCTATAGCGCTATTTTTAGTGTAGGAGTCCTGCTGTTCAGGGGCTAAAGCCGGCTTTTTGGTGCGCTGGAACGCCGTTTGGCGGGTGAAATATGCCAAAAAGTGCGAAATTGGGGATTGAAAGGGGTGTTTTTCGCTTGTTTAATCCCCAATTCTGTATATAAACTAACAGAAATGAGGGGCGATTTGCGTGATTAGCGCCCTATAAACACCCGAAGTGGGGATTAAAAAGCCCAAAAATGCAGATTTAATCCCCACAGCAAGCCCAAATCTCTGCGGGTTGTTGTGTACAAACTAAGAAATTGGGAATTGAAACCCGCCAAAAGAGGGCGTTTAATCCCCAATTTCATCATTTTCCTGAAATTTTCTTGCACTTCAGCGATTTTTCCGCGGTTTTGTTGCCATGCGGCGACCCGCGCTTATCCAAGTTGCTTCTGCACCAGCCCGAGAATCTTTTCAATCGCAACTTCGGGTGCGTCGCTGGTGTCGCCGCCGGCGGCACGGGTGTGGCCGCCACCGCCGAACTCATGGGCAATGGCGTTCACGTCCACGATGTAGTTGCTGCGCAGGCTAATCTTGTACTTGCCGTTTACGGGGTATAGGAAGAGGGCCACTTCGGTGCCGCCGACTTCGCGGATGGTGTCGATGACGTTGCTGAGTTCCACGGGCGATACGCCAAAACGCTGCATGTCTTCGGGGGTGATGTGGGCGTAGACCACTTTACCGCCGAGCCCGAGCTTGCAGTTTTCCATCACGAACCCGGTCACGAGCGTCTGCTTGTAGGTACGCGTGTAGTACGTCTCGTTCACAATTTTCGCGAAATCGATTCCCTTCTCGATGAGGTCGCCAACCACCTGCATGGTGCGCTTGCCGGTGTTACTGAACTTGAACGCTCCCGTGTCGTGCACTATGCCCAGGTACAGGCTGTTCGCGGTTTCGCGCCCGACCTTCGCCTTGTCGATGTTCACGTACACCACCTCGCATGCGGAACTCGCCTCGGGTTCCACGAGGTTCAGGGTGCACAGGTTCAGCGGGTTAGAAATATGGTGGTCGATGTTTATCGTTTTTTTCGCGGCACGGATGCATTCCGCGCCGTTCGCCCCCACGCGCTCGAAACTCGGGGTATCCATGAGGAAGGCGAGGTCGTAGGGTTGCCCGCCGTTGCATTCTGCGGAGTAGGCCTCGCGTGCATCGCTTGCCCCGCGCAGAATCCGGTAGCTCTCGGGGAACTTCTCAAGGAACAGGTCCGCGCGGATTCCCGGGAAGTTGTCGCGGATGTAGTTGTAGATTGCCGTGGTGCTGCCCACGCAGTCGCCGTCGGGCCTCACGTGCCCGAAAATCGCCACCGTTTTCGCTTCGCCCAGGAATTCGTCAATCGTCATGTTCAATCCTTTTTGCGGGGAATATAATAAAAACCGGGTGGAGGCTAGAAGGAAAATTTGCTAAATATACAACGTAACGTAGGAGGATTTTCTGTATGAAACGTTTTTTGCTGGGATTGGCTCTCGCATTTTTTGCCGCCTGTGACGACGAGAGCAGTTTCGTTCGGCCGGGGGATGAAGATTCCTCTTCTTCTGCCATCCCCGGCTCGTCCGGGGATCTATCTAGTAGCAGTTCTAAGGTCCCTGAGCCTGTCGAAGGGTCCAGCGTCACACCGAAGTCAAGCAGCAGCGTGCGCTCGTCATCCTCGGCGGAGCCTGCCCTGAGCTCAGCCGAAGGGGGCGAGGATCTATCCAGCAGCAGTGTGCGCTCGTCATCCAGCATTGCTTCGAGCAGTTCTGCAAAATCGAGTAGCTCGGCTAAGTCTTCTTCGTCGGTTTCGAGCAGTTCTGCAAAATCGAGTTCCTCGTCGGTGTCGAGCAGCAGCGAATATGTGCCGTATGATCATTTGATTGATATGGGTGATGGTGTTGGCACACATGTCAAAAAACAAGATTACAAGACCTTTACGGACGAACGCAATGGCCGTAGCTATTATTACCTTACGATAAAGGGCAAGAACAAGGACGGCGAAGCGGACTCCGTGACCGTAATGGCCGAGAACCTCAATATCGGCAAGATGGTTGGCATTACAAAAGATCAGGCCGATGATACGACGATTGAACGCTACTGCTACGATAGGGATACCACAAATTGCGACCGTTACGGAGCCCTGTACCAGTGGGCCGAGATGATGCAACTGCCTAGCGAATGCAATACCAAGAGCTGCGCCGACTTGATTCAGCCGAATCACCAGGGAATCTGCCCCGACGGCTGGCGACTCTTGACCCGGGATGATTTCTATATAGTGCTGAAATCGGAAAACGCCGAACATGGTATTGAAGATGTTCGGGCTAGAGGTTTTGGTGGTTATAACTACACGGGCTATTCCCTCGTCGGCGCCGGGTATGTGCTAAATCGTAAACTCAAAAATATAGGGGAAAGCGCAGGCTGGTTTTATACTGAAGAAGGGGTGGATGCTCCTGCTGAAGGGGCCTTTGTTTCGTCGACAGCAAAAACTGGAGACATTTTCAGTACCTATGAGATGGCAAAAACGAATGGTCTATCCGTCCGTTGCGTTAAGCTAGAAGAATAACTACAAATTTTCAAAACAACTACGACGCATCTTGAGGTGCGCTGTTGTTGTTTTACCCTAAATGGAATTTTTCACAAATTCCGCAAAAAAAGTTTTAACTAAAAAGGCCAAAATCATGTCCAAGAACGTGCTCGGAAATGCGCGTTCGCAGGTGGCCCCTTCCGGACAAACAATCGGTTTCATCGCAGGTATTCTTCCGCCAACTTCTGGATGGTCTTGACGTTCAGCGGCTTTTCGGTCGTCTCGCGCGAGATAATCAGGCGCTTTCCCGGGAAAATCCCGTTTCTTTCGTAGATGTCCAGTTTGTCCATTGCCTTGCGGACGTAGTCGCTGTCGTCCATCATGCCGAAATGCTCCCACAGGATTTCCTCGCGGGTGCGCAGGTTGAGGCACGTGAAGTCGGGGAAGAACGTCGCGCTTTTTTCGTGCGGCAATTTCAGTTTCAGCGGGAACTCGTAGCGGTACGGGATGCCCATGCGCAGGAGGGTGTCTGCGATGATGACCTCGGACTTGGAGCGGACGCGCTCGCCGCGGGCGGTCGCATATTCGGGGCGGTCTTCTGCGATGGACTTGCCCTTGAAGGGGACGGCGAGCCAGCGCTTTGCATATTCGCTGTCGGCAAGTCGCACGGGTGTCACGAACTGCCGGCGGCAATCGGGCAAATCCGCGTACGCGTCGTCGGGCGCTTGCGGGCGGTATTCGTTGATGAAGTTGTTGACGAGTTCCAGTTGCCGCTCCAACAGGGGAAGCAGTGTGGTGTCGTAGTCCTTTTGGGCGAGCCTTGCCGCAAGGGCTTCTTCGCCGCGGGGAATATACTGGCCGTTCGCATTTTTGGGGTCTGTTATGTGGTAGTACCGGGGCTTGTTCCCGCGGATTGTTGTGCGGAGTCGCCCCGGCGGGGCTTTTGCCACGCGCGAGCGCAGGCGGATGATTGTGTCGAAGATTTTTTCGGATTGCGCCTGCATGTGTTGTTGCAGGTCATCGGGATGGATGAGCTCCAGGTTGTTCATGTGGACATAGGGTTAACCATATAAGAAAAGGCGTGCATTCGCATCGCGACACAACGAGGGCTGAGCCTCATTGCTTGGAAAATACAAAATAGTTGCGGCGAAAAGCAACTTCTGAGGCGTTTTTCGAAAAATAAAGGCGAAAAGTGCAAATTTCTTGCGTGATTCGGCGTGCGAGTGAAGAAAAATTGCGAAATTGGGGATTAAATGTGCTGAAAAACCGCTGCTCAATCCCCAAAAATTTAGTTTGTATGTGCTGTCGCGGGCGAAAATTCAGGGGAGGTGGGGATAAAATGCTCCAAAATTGCCGATTTAATCCCCACTTGGGGCGAATTTAGACCTCAAAAGCCCTGAATTGGCAAAAATCTTGTTAGTTTGTTCTGAAAATTGGGGATTGAAGTGGCTGAAAATCCCCCGTTTAATCCCCAATTTGCCGAATTCTGCTCCCGTTTACCCGCGATTTGCCAAAAATCGCCCGCAATTTCCCGAAATTCGCCTGCAAGTCGCCGCACCCGCGTTTTCAGCGGCCCTATTCACCCTTTTAGCGCGGTTCTCGCTTCTAAAACCCCATTGCCAGCCAGCCAAATTACTATATTTCCCCCCAAATTGCATTTTTGACTGGGTCCTGTGACCAGATTCGCCAATTCCACTGGTGCAAGAGCAGGGAAACTCGGACAAAAACATGTAATGAAACAACAATCAAAAAAAGGAATGGCTATAATGGCTACTATCACTAAAGAAAAAGCTGCAGAACTCACCGCCAAGTTTGGTGCAAACGAAAAGGACACCGGTAACGTCCGCGTCCAGATCGCAATCCTCACGGAAAAGATCAAGAATCTGACGGAACACATCAAGAGCCACAAGAAGGACTTCCACTCCCTCCGTGGTCTGTCTGCCATGGTTGCCAAGCGCCGCAACCTCCTCAAGTACTACGGTGAGCAGGACATTCTCGCTCAGCGTGCTCTCATCAAGGAACTCGGTCTCCGCGGCTAATCTGCGGACTGGAGATAATCTATGTCTATTGACGCATACCATCAAAAATACGGCAAGATGCTCGACCCGAAGGAAGTGTCGGTTACGCTCCCTGACGGCCGCGTCATCACGTTTGAAACGGGCCGTATTGCCAAGCAGGCACGCGGTGCCGCAGTCGCCAAGATGGGCGACGCGTTCGTGCTCTCTACTGTCTGCTACGGCGAAGAGAAGGAAGGCGATTTCTTCCCGCTGACCGTCGAATACCGCGAAAAGGCCTACGCTGCTGGTCGCCTCCCGGGCGGCTACAACAAGCGCGAAGCCGGTCGCCCCTCCGACGAGGAAACTCTTTCTGCCCGTATCATCGACCGCCCGATTCGCCCGATGTTCCCCGAGAACTTCACGCGCGAAGTCCAGGTGATTGTGCAGGTTCTTTCTGCTGACCGCAAGTTCGCACCGGATGTGCTCGGCGTGTCCGCAGCATCCCTCTCTATCGGTCTTTCCGAACTGCCCTTCGAACAGCAGGTTGCCGCCGTGCGCGTGGCCGTTGTCGATGGCCAGAACGTCGTGATGCCCACCTACGAACAGATGGCCTGCGCCGATCTGGACCTGGTGGTCGCCGGTACCGAAGATTCCGTCTGCATGGTGGAAGGCGGTGCCTACGAAGTGTCCGAAGACACGATGATTAACGCAATTCTCGCCGGTCACGAAGCCATCAAGCTCATGTGCAAGGCCCAACAGGAACTGGTGGACCGCTGTGCTAAGCCCAAGATGGAACTCAAGCCGCAGCACGTTGGCGAAGCCCACGAAAAGCTTCTCGCCACGGTGAAGGAAGTCGTGTGGGACGAACTGAACAAGGACGTCCACTCCAACATGGTGAAGACCGACTTCTATCCGGCTATGGCAGACCTCTGCGCGAAGATGCTCGAAGACGAACGCATTCTCGCCATCATTGGCAAGGACGAAGAACAGGATCCTGCTCTCGTCGCCGACGCGAAGGCAATCTTCAGCGACTACGAACGCACTGCCATGCGCGAAATGATCTTGAACGAAGACGTGCGTCTCGACGGCCGTACGACGACCGAAGTCCGCCCGATCGAAATCGAACTCGGCGTTCTCCCGAGCGCTCACGGTTCTGCGATCTTCCAGCGTGGCGAAACCCAGGGTCTCGTGGTCTGCACGCTCGGCTCCAAGGCCGACGAACAGCGCTACGAAAGCCTGCAGGGCGAAGGCTCCAAGAGCTACATGCTGCATTACAACTTCCCGCCGTACTGCGTGGGTGAATGCAAGCGCCTCGGCATGAGCCGCCGCGAAATCGGTCACGGCCACCTCGCCGAACGTTCTCTCGCTGCCGTTCTTCCGCTGCCGGAAGACTTCCCGTACACCATCCGCGTGGTTTCCGAAATTCAGGAATCCAACGGTTCTTCTTCCATGGCCTCTGTTTGCGGTGGCTGCCTCAGCTTGATGGACGCTGGCGTTCCTATCAAGGCTCCGGTCGCAGGTGTCGCCATGGGCCTCATCTCCGAAAAGGGTTCCGTCAAGGAAGGCGGCAAGATCAAGATCTTGACCGACATCACCGGTACGGAAGACCACCTCGGCGATATGGACTTCAAGGTGACGGGTACTGCCGAAGGCATCACGGCCTTCCAGATGGATATCAAGATCCGCGGTATCACGCCGGAACTCATGCGCGAAGCTCTGGAACAGGCTCGTCAGGGCCGTCTGCACATTCTCGGCAAGATGGCTGAACTCGGCCTCGCCGCTCCGCGCCCGAAGGTTTCCGAGAAGGCTCCGACCATGATCAAGATGCGCATCCCGACCAACAAGATCCGCGACGTCATCGGTTCCGGTGGCTCCGTGATCAAGGGCATGCAGTCTCAGACGGGTTGCACGATCAACATCGACGACGATGGCAACATCGACATTGCCGCCCCGAGTGGCAAGGCCGCTGCAGTCTGCCGCCGCATGATCGAAGAACTCACTGCTGAACCCGAACCGGGCCGCAAGTACAAGGGCAAGGTCAAGACGATCCAGCCGTTTGGCGCATTCGTCGAAATCCTCCCGGGTCGCGACGGCCTCGTGCACATCTCCGAACTTGCCGACCACCGCGTCGATAAGGTCGAAGACGTCGTTCACGTCGGTGACGAAGTCGAAGTGCTCTGCCTCGGTGTCGACCCGAAGGGCAAGGTGAAGCTTTCCATGAAGGCTCTGCTCCCTCCGAAGGCCGCCCCGGCTGAAGCCCCGGCCGCTGAAGCCGCTCCTGAAGCACCTGCTGCTCCCGAAGCACCGGCTGAAGCATAATTCGTTTATACGAAATTGATAGCGCCCGGCTTAACCGCCGGGCGTTTTCGTATATAGGCACCGAAGGTGCCCACGAAGGGAAACACACGAAAATGTCGCGCAAAACAAGTTTGCGCTCCCGTTCATACTGCGTATGAACGCAGAACCCGCCTTAGTTGTTATTTCGAGAATAGGTGCTTGAAGGCTGCCCCGAGCCCCTGGGCCTTCATGTCGGACCAGAAGGTGGTCGGGACGGCGAGCAGTTCGGCGATGGGGCGCGGGAACTTCTTGAAGATGTACTGCCTGCGCTTCATGCCGATGCGGATGTTCTCGGGGCGCCAGTTGCTCCCGAAGTGGTGGATGCTCACCGTCTCGTCGGCGGTATTGATTGCCCCATCCAAGAAGCGCTTGGGCGAGAAGTACCATTCGGGCAGAATATCCAGCCCGTTGAACTTGTCGCAGGCGTTCGCGAGAATCTGCGGGAGCACCAGTTGCTCCACCTTCTCCTCGCTGTATTCGTAATGTCTTTCGGTGTAGTACTTGAGCGCCTCGCCGATGATGGGCGAGCCCTTCTCCGCCCCGAGGAACGAGGGCTCGATTCGCTTGGAACCGTTCTCGTACCCGAGGATGTACTTGCGGTCGAGCAGTTCGTTGGGCGACTTTAGCAGTTGCACGTCGGAATCCAGGTAGATTCCGCCTTCGGTGTACAGCGCGTACAGGCGCACCGCGTCGGCGGCAAACGCCCAGTTGCCCTGTTCCATGGCTTCAAGAATCCAGGGAATGCCTGTCGCCTTGGCCTTCTGGTAATCCCAAAAAATGCAGTTGTAGTCGCCCAGGAACTTTTCCCAGGATTCCATACAACGTTGAACCTTTTCCGGAAAAGGTTCGTTCGAAAGCCAACAATAATGAAAAATCTTCGGGATCATAAAAATTCTCCGTCTACACCCTTATTTTAACATTTTTTTTGTCAAATGGAATACTTTTTTTGCGATTTTATATGAATAATCAGGCATAAAGGTGGAAAGAACGTCTTTTTTGTTATATTTTTGTAACAAGGATTGTAATGGGACCGTTCTTATTGACATTGGCGTTTGCTCTTTCGATAGTGAATTTCGCTGTCTTTCTGCTTTTATTCCGGAAGCAGCAGAACAATTACATGTTCTTCACGTTCGTAGCAATCGTGGTCACGTGTTTTGGACATTTGCTCCTGGGATTTTCGGAATCGGTCGACGGGGCCATCCTTGCAAATAAGATAAATTACCTGGGCTCGGCGTTCTTGCCGATGCTCATGTTCTTTACGCTCGCGGAGGTTTGCCGGCTGAGGATTCATCCGGTGGTGCGGGTCCTTCTGATTGCCTTTAGTTGCTTTGTCCTTTTCCTCTCGTTTACGGTCGGCTACAGCCAGATATACTACAAGACGGTCGAGTTCGTGGTGCAGAGCGGGGCGGGCAACTACGTGGCAACATACGGCTGGGGGCACGACGTCTTCAACGTGATGATTGTCGTCTATGCGGTGCTCGATATCGGGGTGATTGTCCATGCCTGCCTTATGCGGAGGCTGGTCTCGCTCAAGAATATCTTTGCGATGTTTGCTCTACAGCTCGTGACGGTTTCGTCGTTCTTTGTTTCGAGGTACATGGAAAACGACATGCTCTGCATGCCCTTCGTGTATCTCGCCGACCAGTTCTTCTTGCTCTACATCAGCTTGAACGTAAAGTGGTACGACATCGCAAGGAGCGTGATGCAGTCGCTCGAAAAGGACAATACGAACGCGTTCGTCTCTTTTACTCCTGATGGCGAATACCTTGGCTGCAACGAGATTGCGCTTGCCTTTTTCCCGAAGCTTGCGGAGTGTCGCGTGGATGTGGCGATTCCCGACGAAAGCGAGATGGGGGCGGTGTTCAATCCGCTGCTCAAGCAGGTCGAAAGCGGAAAATCGCGGAATGCGTTCAAGTTCTGGTTCGGCAATCGTCATTTCAGGTGCTCGGCACGAATGATTCCTCTCTGGAACGTGATGCAGATTTGCCTTTTCCGCGTCGAGGATGACACGAGCGTTCAAATGTACGTGGACACGCTTGGCAAGAGTCATAACCAGCTGGTGAAGGTGGTCGAGCAGAATGCGCAGGCGGTGAGCGCTATCCAGGAACAGATGATTGTCGGCATGGCGAACATGGTCGAAAGCCGTGACGGCAATACGGGTGGTCACATCAAGCGCACGAGCCAGGTGATTCGCATACTGGCATCCGAGATGCGCAAGGACATGGCCTACGGGAGGATGGACTCGTTCTACGACGCGCTGATTTCTGCCGCTCCGATGCATGACCTCGGTAAAATAGCTATCGATGACGAAATCTTGCGCAAGCCCGGACGATTTACCGATGACGAATATGAGCAGATGAAGACTCATGCCGAGAAGGGTGCGGTGATTGTCGAGAACCTGCTGACCGGAATTGAGACCCCCTTCTTTGTGCAGCTGTCGAAAAACGTGGCGCATTACCACCACGAGCGTTTTGACGGTACGGGCTACCCGCAAGGCTTGCGGGGCGAGGAGATTCCCGTGGAAGCGCGCATTATGGCGGTCGCGGATGTCTACGACGCGCTGGTGAGTAGCCGCTGCTACAAGGAAAGCATGTCGTATGACAAGGCGGGGGATATTATCCTCTCCGGGATGGGGACACAGTTCGACCCTGTCCTCCAGAAATATTTTATTGACTGCGAACCAAAACTTCGCGATTACTACAGGACCGTGGAGCACTAGCGTATGGAAAACATGGTGATTTCTTACTTGGTGCTGATGTGCGTGGTCTCGTTCCTGAACCTGTTCGCGCTTGTGCTGTTGTATCGCAAACAGTTGAATTTCTATTTCGCGTCTATCTTTGTCTCGGTACTTGTTGCGAACGTCGGCTACTTGGCCGGGGCCCTTTCCGAGACGAGGGAGACGGTCATCATCGCGACCAAGCTTTGCTACCTGGGGTCCGTTTTCGTGCCGATGTTCGAGTATTTCATTATCCTCCGCATCTGCCGCTTCAGGTTCCCGGACTGGGGAAAGCTTTTGCTGGGGCTTTGTTCTGTAGCGATACTCGTGCTCGCTTGCACTATCGGATATAGCGATATCTATTACAAAACGGTCACCTACACGCACATGTACGGGGTGGGCTATTGCTCTTGCGAATATGGGCCGACGCATATCCTGTGGAACATAGTGCTGGTGTGCTACACGCTTGCTAATATCGTGACCATTAGCTATGCGGCGCGTACGCGGATCAACGTGAGCTACAAGAACCTGATTGCCATTGCGTGCATGACTCTGATTTCCATTATATCGTTCCTTGTTTCGAGAAAGGTCGGGAGCGATACGATGGTGGTGCCGACGGTGTTTGTCATTGACGAATTTATTCTCTTTTTCGTGTGCCTGCGCGTAAGGATGAGCGATATTTCGGATTCCGTCCTTGAATCGCTCGAGGCGGAGAACCAGAATGCCTATGTGGCGTTTTCGGACAAGGGAATCTACCTCGGGTGTAACGACATCGCCTTCAAGTTTTTCCCGGAACTCAACGAATTCCGTGTGGATGAGACGATGCCCGAGGGGCTCGAAATCTCGAAGCATTTTGGCTCGCTGATGGAATCGTTCGTGAGGAAGGATTCCCCGAGCGACAGCTATTTCGCGTATGGACGGCGCAACTTCAGGGTGTGCGTGCGGAAGGTTGCCCGCAACAAGATTTCGCATATCGTGCTGTTCCGCATCGAGGATGAGACCAAGCTGCAGCGCTATATCAAGAAACTCGATACGCACAACACGAAACTCAAGGACGTTATCAAGGATAACGACAGGCATATCCACGCCATCCAGGAGCAGATGATTGTGGGCATGGCGAAGATGGTCGAAAGTCGCGACAGCAATACGGGCGGCCACATCATGCGCTCGAGTGCGGTCGCGGGAATCCTTGCCGAAGAACTTCGGAAGGATGATGGCTTTGGGCGCACGAAGGAATATTACGACGCGCTGATTGCGGCGGCGCCGATGCACGACCTCGGGAAGATTGCGATTGACGACAAGATCCTGCGCAAGCCCGGCAGCTTTACGCCCGAAGAATTTGAGGTGATGAAGACGCATGCCGAGAAGGGGGCCGCCATCGTGGAGAACCTGCTTTCCGAAATAGAGGAGCCCTTCTTTGTGGAGATTGCGAAGAATATCGCTTGCTTCCACCACGAGCGTTTTGACGGGAGCGGTTATCCGTACGGGCTCTTTGGCGCGAATATCCCGTTCGAGGCGCGCGTCATGGCGATTGCGGACGTCTACGATGCGTTGGTGAGCAAGCGCTGCTACAAGGAGCAGATGTCCTTTGAGGATGCTTACAATTTGATTATAGATTCGATGGGGACGCATTTTGACCCGAGGCTCAAGGCAAGTTTTGTCGCGTGCCGCGAAAAACTCGAGAACTATTACAGGAATAGCCCCGGCTGGGAGTCCAACGAAAAGTAAAAATAGCCCGCTTTGGCTTTTAATTTTCTATCTTTGTGCGCATGACAAAGTTTAGCGAATTCCCATACGTTGCCGACCGCTTTAATGCCGTCCGCAGGGAAACTGTACAAGTCCGCGTTGGCGAGGCTTTGATAGGGGGCAACGCCCCCATTTTAGTTCAGTCCATGACCACCACCAAGCCGAAAGACGTCGAGAAGACGGTGGCCGAGACGCTTGCGCTCGCCAAGGTGGGCTGTGGCCTGGTTCGCATTACCGCTCCGACATTTGCAGATGCTGCCGCACTCGAGGAAGTGATGAAACAGGTGCGAGCAGCCGGCTGCACGGTGCCGGTTTCCGCCGACATCCACTTCCAGCCGAAGGCCGCGTTCGAGGCGCTCAAGTGGGTCGAGAAGGTCCGCATCAATCCGGGTAACTTCGTGGATACGGGCATTTTGACGCTGGACCAGCAGACGGACAAGTCTTTTGAAGAAGGCAAGGAAAAGGTGGCCGAAGCCTTTACGCCGTTCGTGCAAGAAGCCAAGCGCCTGGGCCGGGCCATCCGCATCGGCGTGAACCACGGCTCGCTCTCGGCCCGCATGATTTACCGCTACGGCGACACGGTGGAAGGCATGGTGGAAAGCGCCATGGAATACCTCGCCGTGTGCGAAGCCGAACATTTTGACCAGGTGGTCCTCAGCCTCAAGAGCAGCAACCCGCGCGTGGCGATTGCCGCCTACCGCATGCTCGCCGCCCGCATCAAGCAGGAAGGCTTCAAGCCGTACCCGTTCCACGTGGGCGTGACAGAAGCGGGCGCGGGTGCCGACGGACGACTCAAGTCGGCCGCGGGTATCGGTGCGCTTTTGCTCGACGGCCTTGCCGATACGATCCGCGTGTCGCTCACTGAAGACCCGGTGGCCGAAGTCCCGGTGGCTCAGGAACTCATCAAGGCATGTGCTTTGCCTGCTGCGCCGACGGCCTACAACGTGCCGGTTCTCGAAAAGGATCCGTACCATTACGAGCGCCGCGCGACTTCTGTCGTGAATGTTTCCGGCGTGGAAATTGGTGGCAATAGTCCGGTGAAGGTCGGCGTGAAGGCCGATGCGATTGCACTTACCGGCGAACGCCGCAACGCGGAATTTGCGCTGCCGAGTTTGGATGCCGCCCCCGTGGTACAGTTCAAGGACGCGATAGACATCGCGGGGTTCGCCGCGAATCCGGCGAGCGTGCCCGCAGGTTCCGTGTTCTGCTATACCGGCGCCGAGATGGTTTCGGGCGTGCGCGCCCTTGCCGCCGCATTGGATGCGGCAGGTCGCCAAGACCCGATTCTGCTTTATGCGAAAATTAACGACAGCGAGCGCGACACACTCCGCGTGTCCGCCGATATCGGTAGCTTGGTAACCGACGGTCTTGGCGACGCTGTCGTTATCGACGGCTACAAGGGCGCGAAGGAAAGCGTTCTCCTTGCATTCGACATTTTGCAGGCCGCCTACTGCCGCCGCAGCAAGACGAACTTTATCAGCTGCCCGAGCTGCGGCCGCACACTCTACGACATTCAGCAAGTCATGGGCAAGATCAAGGCCCGCTTTGGTCACCTCTCCGACATTTCCATCGGCATCATGGGCTGCATCGTGAACGGCCCGGGCGAGATGGCGGACGCCGACTTCGGCTACGTGGGCGGTGGCCCCGGCCGCATTACGCTCTTCGAGGGCAAGACGGCTGTCAAGAAGAACATCCCCGAAGAAGACGCCATCGAGGAACTGGTGAACCTTATTAAAGAAAGAGGTCGCTGGCAGGAACCTTAAGAAGATCCCCGCCTTCGCGGGGATGACACAGAAGAAAAGATTTTAAACATTAACAAAGGACATAAAAATGGCAACTATTAAGACGATGAACAATATTTCCAAGAAAGGCTTGAGCCTGTTTGGCTCGTTCTACCAGGTTTCCGACTCCGTCGAAAATCCAGATGCCATCTTGGTGCGTTCCGCCCAGGTTGATACCGACAACTTTGACGGCCTGCTGGCTGTCGCCCGCGCCGGCGCTGGCGTGAACAACATCACTATCGACAAGGCTTCCGCGAAGGGCATCTGCGTGTTCAACACGCCGGGTGCAAACGCCAACGCCGTTGCCGAACTCGTGATGACCGTGCTCGGCATGGCCGTCCGTAACGTGGACAAGGCCGCTGCTTGGGTCAAGAACCTCGACACCACCGACCCGGACCTCGCGAAGACCGTTGAAAGCGGCAAGAAGAAGTTCGCCGGCATGGAACTCGCAGGCAAGACCCTCGGCGTGATTGGCCTCGGCAAGATCGGCGTGCTCGTCGCCAACTATGCCCGTTGGAAGAACATGCGCGTCATCGCTTACGAACCGTATCCGAACGCCGCCAACATGCACGAACTTTCCAACAAGGTGGAAATCGCCGACCTCGACACCGTGATTGCGAAGTCCGACTTCCTCACCGTACACGTTCCGTTCATCAAGGGCGTTACCGAGAACTTGCTCAACCGCAAGAACCTCGCCGGTTTCAAGGGCAGCTACATCATGAACTTCGCCCGCGGTGGCATTGTGGAAATGGCCCCGGTTAACGAGATGCTCGCCTCCGGTTCCCTCCAGGGCTACCTCTGCGACTTCCCGGACGCCGACCTCATCAAGAACGACAAGGTGACCTGCTTCCCGCATCTCGGCGCCTCCACCGAAGAAGCCGAAGAAAACTGCGCTGTGATGGCAGTCGAAGAATTGAAGGACTACATCGAATTCGGTTGCGTTCGCAATTCCGTGAACTTCCCGGCCCTCGTCGATCACCCGCATGCCGGCGTCAAGAGCCGCGTCGTGGTCATCAACCAGGATGTTCCGAACATGATTTCCGAAATCACGAAGGTGTTCGGCGCCGAAGGCATCAACATTGCCAGCTTCAGCAACAAGAGCAACGGCAAGATCGGTTACAACCTCGTTGACGTCGAAAGCAAGGTGGATGACTCCATCATCGAGAAGCTCTCCAAGCTCGACAAGGTCATCAAGGTCCGCGTGATCCACTTCTAAGATTGCTCGCGGGAAACCGCGCGCGTTTACCTAAAAATTAGGCCGTAGCAGAAAATGCTGCGGCTTATTTTGTTATATATTTTTGTCGGAGGCCCGAGTCTGCATGAAGACAAGAACTATCGTAATTACCCTCTTTACAGCACCATTCCTTGTCTTGATGCTGCTGGGCGTCGTGTTTTTCGCTTACGCATCATATAAGGATTCGTCCTCGAAGGCTTTCCGCGAAAAGACGGTCTATCCTGCGGAATTCGAGGACTTTCATATTGAAGAAATAGTTGTGCGGGGACCCGATACGCTTTGGTTATTCGGTTCGTATGGTATCATAGAGCAACTCCCCGCAGTTCTTGGAACATACGATGGGGGTGCTTCCTGGACAAAAAGCGAAATCAGGAACTTGACGTCGTTTGCAAGGTTCTATTCCATGGATGACCATATGATTCTCGAGTCTTACGAAAAGGATGCCGACTTCAATGCGGTTTATGTGTCGGGTGAGGACTATATGACGTGGGATTCCATTGGTAAATATCGGGATTATCGCAAGGTTCGTATTGTTCGCGTGAACGATTCGGTTCCGGATGGGAGACCGAAATACAAGTTGGAAAATGGGAAAAGGGTGTATGCGGGTGATTTCGTGGAAAGTACTCTTCCGATTTTTGCCCGGAATGACAAAAGCTGGATACTCGGTTCTTCGGGAAACCGGGTGCTCGTTTATCGGATAGAAGACGGGAAGGCTCAACAGCGGCACGAAACGAGCTATGGCAGCAAGGGTACGCAATGTCTTTGGATGCAGGATTTCCTTGTAAAAGGCGAAGTCTTTGCAGCTGTCGTTAGTGATGGAGTCTGGTTTACCGATAATTTTGCCCTGCTTTATAGTACCGATGGTGGACAAACGTGGAAACAGGAACGCGTGTCTGCGGAAGCGAGTGTGTACCGTCTTGACATAAGGGACGGAAAAATCTTTTTGGCTTATTACCATGTGGGGCGTAAGTCCGTTTCTATCTTGACCCTGCCTTTAGAATAGGTGAAAATATTTTCTATTTTTTTGAAAAATAGGACGATAGGAATGATGATTCTGGTGACAGGTGCGGCGGGTTTTATCGCTTCGAAAATCATGGCGATGCTTTCGGCCCGCGGGGACGATGTTGTCGGGCTCGACAACATCAACGATTATTACGATGTGCGCCTCAAGTACGGGCGCCTGTGGGAAAACGGTTTCCGTTCTGCGAATGGAGGCGTGCTTGCCGAAATCCCCTTCGGGCAGATGCTCGAAAGCACGACGCTCGCGGGTGCGCGTTTTGTGCGCATGGACCTCGCCGACAAGGAATCTATCGACAAGCTCTTTGCCGCAGAAAAGTTCGACAAGGTGGTGAACCTCGCGGCACAGGCCGGCGTGCGCTATTCCATCACGAACCCGTATGCCTACATGCAGAGCAACATGGTCGGCTTCCTCAACATTCTCGAGGCATGCCGCCACAACCAGGTAAAGCACCTGCTCTATGCGTCGTCCAGTTCTGTTTATGGCCTGAACAGCAAGGTCCCGTACAGCGAAGACGACAAGGTTGACAATCCTGTTAGTTTGTATGCAGCTAGCAAGAAGAGCAACGAACTGATGGCGCATTCCTACGCGAAGCTTTACGGCATCCCGATGACGGGACTGCGCTACTTCACGGTTTATGGCCCGTGGGGGAGGCCCGACATGAGCCCGATGCTCTTTGCCCGCGCCATCTCGAAGGGCGAGCCCATCAAGGTGTTCAACAACGGTGACATGA
>NZ_DDQF01000015.1:162031-162153 GCF_002342555.1 Fibrobacter sp. UBA2449 | reverse complement strand
TCCATCGTCACCTGCGCGAGCAGACGGTGGTATTCGCTGTTGTATGGCCAGAGTCCGATGGCCTCGCGAAGCGCGAACCTTGCGCTGTTGAACTTGTGAGCGTTTGAATGTTCCACCGCCTT
>NZ_DDQF01000015.1:0-161988 GCF_002342555.1 Fibrobacter sp. UBA2449 | reverse complement strand
GCCTTGCGTTCGTCGATGGAAACCTTTATTTCATGGTCTGAAATGCGTTCAAGCTGGGGACGGGAGGAATCCTCGGCTTTGAAGAAGCCGAGGATGGAGTACTCCATCGCGTCCAGCGAATCCGCCTTGAAGGGCGGCTGGTGCATGTCGAAGATTCGTTCGAAATTCTGCATCTGTTCTCTCTTTTCGCCGTAAAAGATACAAAAATGGAGGCGCCTCACTTGACAGCTTCTGCAATTCGCAAGCAATCGCAGCCGTTCCCGCCGTTTCGCTTTTGTTCGCTGTGCAAAACGCTGCAAGCGTTCCGCAGCATTAAGCCGCTAAACTGTCCGCCAAAGGCGCCAAATGGGCGTACGCGAAGCTGCACGCCTGCGGGGGGGGGGGCTAAAGTTGCGAAATTTCACTTTTTTCAAAAGTGTCACGAATTGACAGAATAAATTTTTATTTTTTCCGCTGCTCAAGTCGGGACGGAAAAAATCCCCTTCGATATCTATATCGCCCTCAAGCTCATTTTCTTTTTTTCGTCGCGCAGTCGCGTGAGTTGAGTATGAGGTTTTTATATATCAATATCTCCACAATAACGGAGTGAGTCCTACTCATACTCCTACTGTTGATTATTCTCCTATTACTACTACTGATATAATAGGCTTGCAAGTTTTTGTCGCGACTTGAACCCGTTTGTTATGCCTGGGTTCAAGCGTTTGCAAATCGTTGCGACTTGCAAAAGTTCCCACAAAAAAAGGCCCGAACAGGGCCAAAGGACTGCTTATGCCTAAGCTAAAGGAACACGGGGAAATTACCCTTGTTGGTCTTCAGAACTTTCATCTTTTAGACGCAGACTGCGAAGCCCGTTGCGTACGATTAGAGCGCATTCCTCGGGAGTCAGCACAACCTCGCCCCGAAACTCCGCAGCGTGACGAGTCTTTATCGCCTCCCAAAGTTCAGGAGTGAAAAGCTCGTCGATTCCCATGCCGATTTCCAGTAGCTTCTGGCAAATGTCGTAGCTGGGAGTCGCCTTGCCTTTCTTCCAAGCGGTGACGCTTGAGGCGTTGAGTCCCAGTTCGTCGGCCAGGGTGCTGGCCGTCTTGTTTGTTCTGTCAAGGTATTTTTCAACGTTCATGCCATAAATTTAATCAAAAATTGCACAGTATTCAATAATTTTTAAAAAATTTTTAAAAAATCCCTTGATTTTTTGCTTAGAATTGAATAGATTTTGAATGTAAGGCAAAAGAAATTGAAAAGTATGCAAAAGAAAATAAACGGTACGCAAAAAATTTGGCAGGTCGGCATAACGGCACGGGCGAAGCAGGCCCTGGAGCAGCTGGCCAGCGAGAACAAGCGAAAGGGTTTCCCGGCGAGCCAGGGACTCATTGCCTCAACCTTGATACTTAGGGCTTTTGAACATGGCGAATCCATATTGGGCTAAGGTTTCGTTCAGTGACTTTATCAAGCACTTCCGAAAAATGACGGATGAACAGATTATCGCCGACGTGAGGGATTCGATGGATGCACTTGAGGATGTTGACGGGACTGGCGACAGTTTCGGGGCGTTCATGGTGAAATGTTCCAGCGAGAGAATCCAGCAGCGGAGCGAGGTCAACAGGGCGAACGCCCTGGCTGGACACGAAAAACACGGACATGAGATTAGGAAAGTACAGCCGCCGCGATTGCCGACGACCGAGGAGCTTTACGACTTCTGCGCGGAAAAGCACCTCGACGACGCGCTGGGACGCGAATGGCTGGAGATTACGCTTTCCAGGGGAGGGAAAACCCGTGAGGGCATGACGATTATGAACTGGAAAGGGGCGGTCACGAACTACGTGGCGGCAAGGCTAAAAACCCTGTCGAAGGGACAACAAATGAACAACTACTAACAACAAAGGGAAACCAACAACTATGAATAACGCAATAGCTACACAATCCAATCCGCAGCAGGTCAACGACGCCCTGCTGCTTGACTACCTCACCGCGACGACGCCGGGTCTCAATGACCACCAGGTCAAGCAGTTCCTCGCGGTTTCCATGGCGTTCGGGCTGAACCCGTGGAAGAAAGAAGTTTATGCCGTCACGTACAACAATCGCGACGGCGGAAAGACGATGAGCATCGTCACGGGGTACGAAGTGTACCTCAAGCGTGCCGAGATGAACCCCAACTACGACGGCTACGAGACAGAATGGCGCGGCGAGTTCGTCAGGGGCAAGTCCACCAAGAGTGGCAAGAACGGCAACTACAGCGTGGATGCGCTTGTTCCCAAGGACGGGGACGTGAGCTGCATCTGCCGCGTTTTCCGCAAGGACAGGAAGGTTCCCGTCAAGTGCGAGGTGTTTTTCAGCGAGTACGACCAGGGCAATTCCATGTGGCAGAGCAAGCCCAGGGTCATGCTTGAGAAGGTCGCGATTGCGCGTGCGTTCCGCCTCGCTTTCCCCGTGGAGTTCGGCGGGATGCCCTATGAGAGCGCGGAGCTTTCGCCGGAACAGGGACTTGACCCTGAAAAGGAAATCAAGATTGAGGAAGCGGTGGAAAGGGCGGAAGCCCCGAAGCCGGAACAGCAGCCGCAGGAACATACGGGCGACCGCAAGGCGAAATTCATCGAGGTGTGCAACAAGATGATTCCCGCCGCGATTAAGGACACGCTCAAGGCGTACAACTGTCGCAGCCTGGAAGAACTGGGCCTTGACCAGATTGACGGATTCTACCGCGAGGCGAAGCGCGTGGAAGCCGGAATGATGCAGGAGGTGGAGTTCTAATGGAGGCGACGATGGAAACCGAAGAAGTGATGGAAGAAAAGAACCCCAACGCGCTCGTCCTTATCGACGAGGGAAAACAGTTCGCGGTCAAGACGGACTGCATGGACCCGGAGGCGCTTTTCCTTGACAAGAAGAACTTTGTCCCGATGCTCAACCAGGTCAAGAAGATTGCGCGTGGGCTGGTTGCCGACGTTCACACCGAGGAGGGGTTCAAGGCCCGCAAGGCGATGAACGCCAAGCTCGCGAAGCTCAAGACCGCCATCGAGGACAGGGGCGCACAGGTCGCCAAGGAACTCAAGGCGAAGCCCAAGCGCGTCGATGAAACGCGTAGGCTTGTGAAGGAAACGCTCGAAATGCTCCAGAAGGAGGTCTTGGCGCCCATCAGGGAAATCGAGGCGAGACAGCAGGAAATCGTCGAGATTTCCAACATTCCCGCGACGGCCATCGGCTGCAATTCCGAAGGGTGCAAGCAGGTGCTTGAGGCCATCGAAGCCCATGTTCACGACGCCAAGTACTGGGACGAAAGCTACCAGGAAGCGATGGACGCCATCAACGACGCGAGGCGCCAGGTCAACGGCATCCTCGCCAGCGCGGAGAAGCAGGAAGCGGAGAAAGCTGAACTGGAACGCTTGAGGGCGAGTCAGGCGGACTTTGAAAAGGCGGCGCGTGAGAAGGCGGAAGCCGAGAAGCGCGAAACGGAAGAAAAACTGCGCAAGGCGCAAGAAGAAGCGGAAACTGCAAAACGCGAGGCGGAAGCGGCCAAGCGCGAAGCTGCGGAAGCACAGAAATTGACCAATGTCGATTTCGGGGAAGCTGATGCCAAGGCGACACGCGAGGCGATGCTTTTCCCGGACGACGAACGCCAATACCGACGCATGGCGAATCGGGAAGCACTCGAAGACCTGATGAACTACGGACTTGACGAAGCCGCCGCGAAGCAGCTCGTTACGGACATAGTGCACGGGAAAGTGCGCCATGTGCGGTTTGTTTACTAAGAAAACTCGCAGCTTTTTCTAACCCAAGCTGCGGCGCTGCTGGTGCGCGAATCGCCAGCGTTCTTTCTTTGACTAACAGCAGTTAAGAAAATCAACAACCAATAAACATAAAGGAAAAAAAATGACATACGAAGCAAGAGGAAGGTTCGAGGAAACCTTCGCAAATGTACCGGGCGTAACCGTTTCGGAACTCAAGATTACCTGCGACGACCATGCACACGTTCTGCGCTGGATGGCAGCTGTCGTAAAGGAATGTACGGGCGTCGCACTTGAGGAACGGATAAAGTTCAGCGTCTATGAAAAGATTGACGACGAACGCGTGAACTCGAAGGAGTATTTCGTTTACGAGGGAGGCGAGAACGTCTCCTGGAACAAGGTGAAGATTTAGCCGACCGCTGCATGGTGCAGGCGGTGGCCTAGATGGATTGAATCGAAGATGGACAGACTGGAAAAGGAACTTGAACAGATAATCGTGATGGAAGATGCAGGGCTTAGCCTACGCTCGCTCTGTCGCATTTATAAGGAAACCGTGCTGGACGACGAGTCCATGAAGGACATTCCGCTTGAGGCGAAGC
This sequence comes from Fibrobacter sp. UBA2449, assembly GCF_002342555.1. Taxonomy (NCBI): domain Bacteria; kingdom Pseudomonadati; phylum Fibrobacterota; class Fibrobacteria; order Fibrobacterales; family Fibrobacteraceae; genus Fibrobacter; species Fibrobacter sp. UBA2449. The sequence goes on along the minus strand of NZ_DDQF01000015.1, from coordinate 157,670 downwards.
AGTTCGCCGTTGCGGAGAGCCTTACCAAGGGCTACTGCGGGATAGCACGGAAGTTCGGGTTTAATGATGAAAAGTTCATGTCTGGACTCATGTCAAACTTTATGCTGCCACTTGTGGCCGCGCTGCATTATATCGTCACCAGGAATGGTGAAAGGAGTACCGATGAAGATAATCGCTGATGAAGAATTTCTCGACCGTACCGAGGCTGGGAATTTTATCGGGATGGCGACATCCACTTTCGACAAGCTGTTGGCAAAAAGCCGTCACGGCAAGTTGGTCTATCCGCTGGAAGTTTACCAGCCGGGTGGACGCGGCACTCCGATGTGGTTTAGCAAGTCCAGGTTGAAGGAATGGCTCAACAATGTCATTTCCAGCGGCGGCATCGCCGTATGTGCGAGAAAGACGCACTTCACGATGGACGAATTTTAGGAAGATACCTCCTTGACGCACGAAGGCCCTGGCTCATGCCGGGGCCTTTTCTATTTTTTGTCGTGATGAAAAAGCGGCTGACATATTCCGATGTGCTTGAGTCCCAAACTTGCTTTGAATTTCAGATGAAGTTCAGCTGGGAGAATATGTTTATCCATATTTTCGGCGGATTCATGGGGCAGAAGGATGCAGATGGCCCTGACCTGGATATTGACCTTTCTCCCGAAAAACTGCTTGAAACGATGAAGAAGTCCGTCGAGACTGGCGAAGATTTACTGCTTCGCGTTGCTACTCCGCATATTGTCCCCGAAGGTGCTGTTGAATGATTGAAATTGAACACGCCCTGAGAAATTACCTGGTGAATCCAAACGACTTGGATTTGGGTTTCGCGATGGCTGCTTTGGCTCGAAAGACAAAAGCGCATTATCGCGAACTGGGAGGCAACCTAAAGAAGGAAGCAGTCACGCTCGGCAAGACTTTCGCGATTGATTTGAAAATCGGTAAATGGCCCGATGTTCTCGATGGAAAGTTTGAAGACAACTTTAAAACAAAAACCGTTTCCTTCTTGAAGAAGATAAACGGCGATGTGCATAAGGCTGCGGAGCTGATGCTCAAACAGTGCTTCGACACCGTTGAAAAGAATGTTAAGCGGTGAAATGAATGGAATAAGATGAAGATGGCTCGCTTTCGCGAGCCTGATTTATTTCTTATTGAGAGCCTTTTCCAGGTCGTCTTGCAGCAGGTGGCTGTAGGTGTCCAAGGTCTGGCGCACGTCTTCATGGCGCATCAACTGCTGAACGATTTTCGGGCCAACGCCTGAACGGATTAGGTTGGATGCGAATGAATGACGCCACTTGTGGTTCGTCGCGTCGTCGCTCTTATATCCCGCAGCTTCCACTGCAATTCGCAGCGTTTCGTTGCACCTGTCCGCATGGTCGAAACGGGCTGTCGCGAACATGCCGTCTTTCAGCTTGCCGTAGCGTTTGATTTCCGCCTTGAGGCGGTCGCTAATAGGGAGGAACGCTTCCTTGTCGCCCTTGCCGACGACGCGCATCTTTCCGTCCTCTTGGATGCACGACGGCCCGAATCGGCAAGCCTCCGCATGACGTAGGCCAGCGAAAGCCATGACCGACCAGAACAGTCTAAATTCCGGGTCGGGCGCGTTGTCGAGAATCCTTTCAATCTGTTCGGGAGTCCAGAACGCCTTGGCGCGTTTCGGAACCTTGGGGAACGCCACGTCGCGGAACGGGTTGTAGTCGCCCAGGTCGTAAATCTTAGCCGCCCACTGGCAGAACTGGCTTGTGCAGCGAACCATTTCGTGCTGGGACTTGGGAGCGTACCTTTCGGACAGCCACACCGCCCAGTTCGTCGCCTGTTCGGCATCGAAGCGCATGAGCGTCTTGATGCCGTTTGCGTCAAGCCATTCCCTGAATGTCTTGAGTCGGTACTTGTAAGCGAGGTGGGTCTTGGAGTCGTCGCCCTTGGACGCCGCGACAGAATCCAGGAACTTCGGGAGCGCCTCGTCGAAGCCTCTGTCCTTCGGCATGAGCTTGCGGCGGATTTCCTCGGGCATGAACCTGGCCGCGTTCATCATGTTCAGCCATTCCTGTGCGTCGCTCTTGCGCTTGGTTTTAAGGCTTATGTAGGAGAACTCGCCATCCTCAGCGATTCTCCCGTACCATGTAAGGTTGCCGCGGTACTTGTACCGCTGCGATATGCTGTAGCTTTTCATACAAACAAATCTACTAAAATTTGCCTAAAAGTCGGCTCACAAAAAGCTCACAAATGTCTCACATTATACCCGATTTTTGGCGGTTTCTCCCGTCTTTCGGGAAAAACCATTACAAGCGACGGAGAACCGCGACAGACAGTCCAAATCGCGCCGGAAGCCTTGATTTTACTGATGAAAAAGGCCCGGAGGCTTTTGCCTTCGGGCTTCCAATGGAGTACTTTCTGAAAATTTTTCGGGGCTGGGTTGATAGTCCGCTGCTCTAACCAATTGAGCTAAAGTCCCAGTTCGCCCAATATTAGCAAATATTTCGAAATCGTGCGGTCCCATTCGTAATGGAACCCGCTGTAGGCGTTGACTACGGCCTTGTCCCAGTCGGCGACTTCGTTGCGGTAGACGTGCAGCGCGTCCTTGAGGCGGCGCAGCATCTGGTGCGGGGCGTTCGCATCCTCGACGAGGAACGCGTTCGCGCAGCCGGCGGTTTCGGGGGCGTAGTCGTCGAGCATGGTCGCGACGCCGATGTTGCTGCCGGTGAGCGGGAGTGTCCCCGCGGCAAGCGCCTTGAGGATGATGGAGGTGGAGGGCTCGCGGAGGTTGGCCGCAAAGAGGATGTCGGATGCGGCGAGGACTTCACGGAGAGGTCCGGTGTTCTCGGCCCCCTTGGCAAGCGGCCACACGTGCAGGATGTCGGGGTACTGGTGCGCGAAGTCCTGGTAGTAGTTCCATTCGGGGGCGTCGGGATACATGCCGACGATGACGAACACGTCCTGCTTGGTGATGTCGGCGAGGATGGTGGCGAGCGTCTCGGAGGTCTTGCCGGCTTCTTCGTCGAGGTGGACGTAGAGGGCGAGCTTCGAGTCGAAGTCGATGTTCAACTTCTTTTGGAGGGCGAGCTTCGCCTTGTGCTTCGCTTCCTTGATGGGGAGGTTCTCTTCGCGGTTGAAGTCCCACACCTTGTAGCTCACGCCGAACTGCACCCCGATGAGCTTGTCGGCGTTGTAGTTCAGGAACCCGCTGAGTCCGCCGGGCAGGTTCGTGTTGAGCATGGCGTCCCGGTAGCCGGGCGAGGGGAACAGGACCTTCTCGGCGTAGCAGATGCCCGCCTTCAGGAGGCTCACCTTGCCCCAGAATTCGTAGCCGTCCATGTTGAAGTCTTGCGGGGGCAGTCCAATCTTCTCGATTTCACTCGCCGGGATATGGAAGTCGTAGGTGATGTTATGGACGTTGAAGAAGAAGGGGGTGTGGCCTGCGTAGTTCGTGTAGGTGGTGCGCGCTAGCGCTCCGACGAGGGCGCCGCCCCATTCGTGGCCGAGGATGGCGCTGCACTTGAAGCCGCTTTCTTCGGCATAGGCGAGGGTCGCCGACGCGAGGAAGGCGAACCGCAGGTGGTTGTCGCTATAGGGGAGGTCCTTGGGCGGGCCGTAGACGTAGGGGCGGCCGAAATATTCGTCGTTGTAGATGTAGGTGTGCAGGGGGTCGGATTCCGACTTCCAGATCTCGTAGGGCTTGCCCTGGAGGCGCTCGGTGCCCCGGAATACGCAGTGGTAGTCGGTCGTGTCCTGGAAGAGCCTCTTGTAGAAGGGGGAACAGGTGACGACGTTCACCCCGGCACGGGCGAAAGCGTCGGTCAGCCGGTTGACTGCCGTAGCGAGTGGGCTTGGCGTTTGCCAGTTGCCAGCTTCGGGGCTTACGACTAGGATTTCCATTCCCTGAACACCTCTCCAAATAAAAATTTACCATTAAAGGCAATATAAGACAAATTTATTTATTTAAATTACATTTTGTAAGACCCCCTTGCCTATAAGGGTGGGTAATCGGGTCATTTTTGAACTAAAATCCACGAGGTTTTGAAAAATGAAGAAACTCTTTCTTGCTGCTCTGGCCGTATCGGTCGCTTTCGCGCTGACCGGATGTAAGGGCGCCAACGAAAAGCGCGGTGACGAGCATCTGCAGGCCAACCGCTACAAGAACGCCATCAACCAGTACCTGGACGCCCTCAAGAAGGGTAAGGTTTCCGATGAGTTCTATGACAACTTTACCCTCGCCCTCGTGCGTGCCGCCAATGCGGAAGCCAAGGCCGACATCAACAGCAGCCTTTTGAGCGGCTACTTCGACCGTGCCGTTTCCAACGTGCCCAAGGTCACCAAGCCGGAAGTCATCGAAGAATTCGTGACAAGCTACGCGAACGTGGGCAAGGTCCAGGCCGCCCAGGAAGGTATCGACTACGGCACCATCCTTCAGGCATTCGCAAAAATCGATACCGCGCTTTCCGTGGCCAAGCGTACCAACACTGCCGAAGCTGCCGTGAAGACCATCCGTAACGAGGCCGAAAAGCTTTACGTTTCGAAGGCCCTCCCCGAAGCTAACGACGAAAGCGATCCGGTGGTCTGCGAATACATGCTCCTCCGCATTGCCGAAGTCGCTCCCGAAAATGCCGACGTGAAGGCGGCGCTCAACAAGAGTCGCAAGAGCACCCGTGGCTACTTCCTCATCTTCGGTGAAAACATTCCCGACCCGTCCGGCAAGCACCGCGTGGACAAGTGGGGCTACGTGATGGCCCTCCCGACCATCAAGATTACCCCGACCTCCCTGAGCGGCGAACTCCAGTTCTGGGCCTCGACCGGCAACAACACCGTGCTCGACCCGGAAAAGATTACGCTCGTCTCTACGGAAGGAAAGACCGTCACGGCCAAGGCTGGCACCGGCTGGTGCGAAGCCGAAGTGCTCGTGGGCAAGAAGGGCGACGAGAAGATCGAGAAGAAGCGCCAGAACCTGAAGAGCGGCGAAAAGGGCAAGCTGATGAACGAATTCCAGTGCGGCCTCAATGTCTCGTTCTCCTTCGAGAAGGGATTTGTCCCCGACTACATCCATTACAAGGATGACTTCGGCGAAGGCAAGAAGTTCCTCGGTCAGTAATCGACGACGCGACAGAAACTGCACAAGACCCCGGCTCCGCCGGGGTTTTTCATTGTACCGAAGGCGCCCGCGAAGCCCTCCCTAATCGTATCTTAGCGAGGGCCCACAGCAAAACGCAGGCTGCAACCGGGACGAGTATGTTCCACGGTCCGTGGTAGCGGATGCTCCCGGGAATATTCATCCAGATGTAGACGAACACGATGTGGGCGGTGTAGATGTCGATGCTGCAGCGGCCCATTGCGTTCGTGGGCCTGAAGTCCAGCAGGTTCGGCCACTTACGGACGATGGCGCAGATGCCGAGCATAAAGACAAAGAAGTTTGCGAAACGGAGCGGCCCCACGTGGACCTTGCTCGTGAACGCTTCTGCGGGAAGCGGGAGCGCGATAAACTGGTGCGACCACAGGAAGCAGAAAACGAGCGCTATGACGATGGCCGGCGAAAGTGAGCGGACCAGGGCGACGGTACGCGGGTGACCGGCGGATTCGTCCTTGCGTGCGAGCTTCCACCAGGCGGCGACGGCCGTTCCCGAAAAGTAGACGCATTGCCAGGCGAAGGGGTCGAAGTCCCCGTGGTGGATCCACTGCGGGAAGGCTGAATTGACCAGGTCGCGGAGCCCGAACTGCGCGGCAATCCAGACGGCAAGCGACGGAAGCCAGAGCGCGAAAACTTCGCGCTTGCGTTTTGCCTTCAGGAACAGCGGCATGGCGACGGGACCGAGCATGAGGAAGATGACATAGAGCGGCAGAACGTCGAGCCATTCGGGTGTGTTTACGAGCGTAAGGCTCCAGAAGCTACCTGCGACGGGGTGCCCGTAGATGGACTTGAACAGCGTGGCGGTCTGCGGCATTATGGCAAGCCCGGCGATGGCGAGGGCTGTAAGTGTTGCGATGTGGTAGCGCCAGGTCTTGAAGGCGCGGGCGAACATCCAGCGCTGGCCCGGGTCCTTTGCGCATTTGCTTGCGGCGGCGAGCAGCCCCACGAATCCGGAGAGGAAAAAAAAGCCTTCGGCCGCACTGAAGAAGCCGAAGCACTGGTAAAGGTAATAGGAGATGGGCCTTCCGAAATGGTCGAGGGTCATCTGCAGGAGCAGCAGGCCGCGGATGGAATCTAGAGCCCTTATCCTCACGGATTATCCCGTGGCGTTGCGCCTGCCGGAGGCTAGAAGCTCGCCTTTGCGCTGATACCCATCGCGAAGTCGGTCTCGATCTGGTCGGCGAAGTTGTAGCCGCCCCAGAATACGAGTTCGGTCTTCATTGTGGGATAGAGGTAGAGGTTCAGGCCGAGGTAATGGTAGTCGTCGTCCTCCTTTTCGAGGTCCTTGTTGTGGTATTCGTAGCCCACGCCCATGCTGAACTTCTTGTGGATGATGAAACTGGGTTCGATGGCGAACATCATCTGGTCTTCGGTGAAAATCTGCACGTCGGCATCGTAGCGGTCGTCGGCCAGGGCCACGAAGAAGCTAGCTCCCAGGTTGAAGAAGTCGTAGTTGAAGCTCGGTTCGACGAGGAAGGAGTGGACCCCCTTGCCCTTGTAGGGGTGGATTCCCCATACGGCGTAGACCCCGTAGTTCATGTTCTCGAGGCTCTTGGTGTAGTCGACTTCGAGACCGAACACGTAGGTGTGGCTGCGGCCCATGTCCTTGCCGAATACCCAGTCGACGCTCGGGGTGAGCACGAGGTGCTGGTCCACGTGGTTGACGAGCGGGTAGGAATAGGTGGCGAAGAGCGCCGCGGAATGTTCGTTGTTCTCGGAAGCGCCGAAGTAGACCTTGCCCGAGCCGTACTTTTCGTTGCCGACTTCGATACCGGCACCGCGCAGGTTCTGTTCGCGGACGATGACGGCGTAGCGGGCGGGGTCGCGCCAGTAGTAGTAGTTGAAGGCGCCTGCGCTATAGGTGAGGTCGCCGAACACGAGGCCGATGTCGTGGGTGATGTCCCAGCGGAGCTCGACACCGTCGAAATTGAACTCGGTGTACTTGCCGCCGTCGCCCATGGCGGTCGAGTGCGCGTAGAAGTGGCGCCTGGTTTCGGAGGCTTGGTAGTTGCCCAGGGTGTCCTGGTAGCTCGTGTGGGTGTTCGCTTTGACGGTCACAGAAACGTTCTCGTCCATGTTCGCCTTGGCGGAAAGGTCGATGTCCTGGTTTGCGGCGTTGATGGGGCTGAAATGCTCGTCGAAATAGCTACCGTAGTCAAAGTTGACGGATCCGTGCAGTTCGACATCAACGGCGAGCGCGAAGCTTGCGGACATGAGGGCGATGGGCAGAATGAGTTTGCGCATAAAATCCTTCTAAAAAAGTTTCTTGGCAAAAGATAGAAATATATCTTTGAAAAACCCAATGTCCAGAAGCCGTTTGTTTTGTATTTTTGTGGATATTTAGGAGCTTTATGAAATTTCGCAGATTCTTTTTTGCAATGGGTGTCCTTGCGTTCCTTTGTGCGCAGGCGTTCGCGCTGACCGCCGACGAGGCCATGGAAAAGTCGAAAACCTGGTTCAAGTCGGGCAAGGCGTGGAAACTCGAGTTCCAGGTGCAGATGTTCTATTCGGAATCTCCCGACATCGTAAGCCAGAAGGGAAAGCTTCTGGTGGCCGACGGGGACCGCTTCACGCTCGATGTCGCTGGAATCAAGTTCTATAGCGATGGCGAGAGCATGTGGCAGTACAACCCGGAACAGAAGCAGGTGCTCATCAAGGCGATTGAGGACCTGTCGTCGGCGTTCCACCCGTCGGAGCTCCTGTTCAAGTATCTTGGCTGCAAGGCGCGCGAGCTGAAGGAAGCCGAGTTCAACAAGCAGAAACTCTGGGTGCTGAAGCTCGACCCGTCCAAGTACGCGGGGCAGTTCGACCAGATGGAAGTCTGGCTTTCGCAGAAGGATTTTTCGCCGGTGAGGCTCTTTACGGTTGACCCGTCCGGGAACGCGACCTGGTACAACATTATGAACCTGAAGGTGGTGAAGCAGGTTTCGCCCGATGACTTCAGGTACAAGCCCGTAAAGGGCGTCGACGAAATCGACATGAGGTGATGATGGATGTGAACTTGTACAAGGCGCTGCGGCGTTCTCTTGCTGCCGTGACGCTGGCCTCGGCCGGTGCCCTCGCCGCAAACCAGACGCTTTTCAGCAACTGGACCTATTCTGTCGCTCCCGGCGGAACGGATGGCGCCCTGTGGGTGTTTTCCCGCGGAAACGTGAATAGCGGCGTGACGCTTCTGAGTCTCAAGGTGTCTGCTTCGGGACAGGTCCAGGTGGACGATGCCGTCCAGGATGCGGTCTCGGATTCCACGACGGCTGTCCAGGACGGAATCTTTATTGATGTCAATGCGGAACGCAGGCGCATCCCGGTCGCATCTGCCGGCAGGCTCGGGACCGTATTCCCGATGTATGGGCTCAAGCGCGACAGCAGCTTCCTTCAGCCGAAGGGGTTCATCTCGGTTCGCGGGATCGGGAACGTTGTCGAGACTCCGCTGGAACTTCCGGTAGCGGCGGAAGATGTCGAATCGGCGATGGACTATGCCGTGAGCGGGCTTGCCTTCGATTCCTCGAGTTCGACATTGTGGATTGCCCGCGGGATCCTGGGGCTTACGGGCTACAACATTTCGAAGGGGGCGAACGACCCGAAGGAGTTCCGGCTGATTTTTGACCGAGACTCCAAATCGCTCGATACGCTCAAACTGAATGCGACGAAGGATCTCTCGAAATATACGGAGGTGCTCGATGTCGCCATGGATAACGATGCGGGAGACTTGTGGCTTGCGACTTCGCGCGGACTCTGGAAAATGGCCCGTGACGGCAAGCTCTCGCTTGCTTCCAAAGCGCTCGATACCATGCGGGTGACGGGTGTCTGGGTCGGGGGCTCGCCGCTGCAGGTGATTGCGGAAACGCAGTCGAAGGGCAAGGATCCGGTCGTGGGTGCGCTCTGGCGCAAGAAGGCCGGCGCCTCCGGTGACTTTGCGAAGATCCCGTTCCTTGACCTTGACGGCAAGGCCCAGAAAAAGGATGTCTATGACAATGCCGACTACACGGTGAGCGACATCGCGTTTGTCGGAAGCATGGCGTTCGTTGGCGTCCGGACGGTGGGCGGCTCCGTTAGCGGGTTGCTGAAGCTCGATTCCCTTGGATTCCGGGCCTACGAAGTCGACGAGGACGAACTCGCCTGGCTTTACGGGTTCGAGATGGGCGTCACCGACCGTGACGTGGTTATCTGGTCGGTTACTTCGTTCCCGCTGGCGAAGGGGATGACGGGGCTTGCTGTCGCTGCGGACGGGAACGGCGTCTCCGTTTCGGCCGATACGGGCAAGACCTGGACTCCGGTCCTGAACCGAGCCAAGCTGGGCGGCGACCTGGGGACGGTGCGTATGGTGCCTTCGGTCATCACGGCGGGCTCGGAATCGCTTGTTTCGTACAAGGTAAGCAAGGACTCGAAGATTACCATCGAGGTGTTCAGCTACGACATGCGGAAGGTGCGCAAGATCGTGAAGTCGGCTCCGCGCTTTGCGGACAAGTCTCGCAGTACGAATGCGAGGGAAGACGTGTGGGACGGCCTTGACGACTACGGCAATCCCTGCACCATGGGCGTCTATTACGTGCGCGTGAAGGACAATCATGGGCATGTGGGCTGGGGCAAGGTCATGTCGCTCGGAGGGGGTCGCTGATGCTTATGCGTAAGATTTCCCTTGGTGCCTTGTTTGCCCTTGCCCTGTTTGCGTCTTCGGCTGTCGCTGGAGTCGTGGACAAGAAGGCTGCGCTTGGCGGCTACGACGGATTCGTGGAACGCATGGGGGCGGGAACCCGCGAACTCGGCCGCGGCAATACGGGTTCTGCGGATACATCTGCCATGCCCGGTGCCTATTGGAACCCGGCCATTCTCGGATTCCGGCAGAATTTCAATTACACGCTCAATGCAGAACGCCGCAGCCTGGACCGCACGGGCGGTTCGCTTGGACTTGAAACCTCCGTCGGAAACCGCATGGGGATTGGCTTTGCCATGCTCTACCGCGGCGATATCGATTTCGAGGTGATTGACGAGGATGACCAGACTCTTGGATCGGCGACCCCGTTCTTCTCGATGATGTATCTCGGGTTCTCCTTCAGGGCAACGCGTCGGGATGCCTTTGGCGTGTCGCTTTCGTTTGGCTACGACAACATGGACATCGCGGAGTATTATGATGACCTGGACATGACCGACGGGTTCACGAGTCCGATGGCGCTCAATTTCGGGTGGCTTCGCCAGTGGAACGAAAAGTGGTCGTCGTCCGTCGTCATCCGGAATATCAGCTTTAGCAAGAACCTTTCGGCGCGCTGGACTCGCAGCCCGAGTTCCGATAACCGCATCCCGTCGACGGAGGGCGTGCGCCCCAAGGTGCTGCAGGTAGGCCTTGGCTACCGTTCTAAAATCATGGGCAAGCCCGTGTATGCATGGATGGAAGCGCTTGACTACCAGGTGGCGGATACGCTTCTCGTGTTCGACCCGCAGCATCACGTGTGGACGGGCCGTGTGGGTTTCGAATGCGAAATCATTCCCGCGGGAACCGTGCGTATCGGCATGGATGATTTGAATGCGATGCTTGGCCTCGGATACAAGTTCGATGTGCGCATAGGCAAGAAACGCTACCTGTTCGACGTGAACTATGCCTTGACTTACGAATCTAGCGCCGGGCTCTTTAATCCGTTGAGTTTTGGCGTGAGGGGATTTATCCCGTGATAAGCTCGCTGTCGGTCCGGAACGTTCGAAGCCTGTCTGGAGGCGCTTCCGATTTTCGCGAGTTCGCCTTTTCGCATGGGGTGAACGTTATCCATGGGCCAAACGGCTGTGGCAAGACGACTGTGCTTGAGGCTGTGCACCTGCTTTTGCAGGGGTTCTCGTTTCGGGCGCGGGACCTGAAGGAACTGATTGCCTGGAATGCCGACGAGATGATTTTACGCGGGTCGTTCTATGACGAATCCCACGAATGGAACCGTGCATTGCAGGTGGGGAATACCGGAACGGTCGTAAAGGAAAACGGCTCGCCGCTTCGAACGGCGTCGTCTTTTTTCGGGAAGATGCCCGCGGTAATCATGCAGCCGTCCGATATCGAACTTTTGCGCGGTGCGCCCGAAGTGCGCAGGCGTTGGCTCGATGAAATCCTCTGCTTCCGTTCGGCGGCGAACGCAAGCGTGCTGCGCAACTACAAGCGCGTGCTTCAGCAGAGGAACCAGTGGCTCAGGCAGTTCAAGAAGGATGGAAATGCGGTCGGAGGCGAAGACCTTTTCCAGGTGCTGACGGGCCAGCTGGTGGAACTCGGGGCGAAACTCTGGTCGATACGGCTGGAACTTTCCAAGGAAATTTCTCCCATCATCACGGGTTACTACAGGCGCCTTTCCGGTGGTGTAGACGAGATTACCTGCGATTACAAGAGCTCGATTCTTAGGGAATTCGATGCGTCCGGAATCCCGAACGAAGATATGCTGAAGAATGCCTTCGCGGAAAAGCTTGCGGGGCTTGAACTTGTAGAAAAACTGCAGGGAATCACGATGTCGGGACCTCACAAGGATGATCTCGCGCTTTGCGCCTCGGGATACGAGATGCGTTCGGTGGGATCGCAGGGACAATGCCGTTCGGCGGCTATCGCCATGCGCTTTGCCGCGGTCGATGTTGCTTCCCGCTATCTAGCGAAGCCGGTCCTTTTGCTGGACGATATCTTCGCGGAACTCGACGTGAACCGCCGCGATGCGGTCGCCGCGCTTGTTCGCGAGAAGGATTGCCAGGTGCTGATTGCCACCCCGCAGTTCGAGGAACTGCCTTTTAAGGCGGATTCGGAAATTTCTTTAAGCGACTAGGGAGGAGTTCCTCCTCCCTAAGACCCTCCCTAAAACAAAAATAAAGGCCGCCTTGCAGCGGTCTTTGTTTTGAATTTGGAAAGGTTCGCGCGAACTTTTTTACTTCTTCAGCAGGTCACGGATTTCGGTGAGGAGCTTCTCTTCGGCGCTCGGCTCAGGAGGGGCCGGAGGAGCAGCCGGGGCTTCTTCCTTCTTGCGCATGTTCTGCATGAATCCGAGGAACTTCTTCATCACGATGAACACCACGATGGCGACGATGAGGAAGTCGATGATGCCGCCGATGAAGTTGCCGTACGGGATGGTCACGCCGTTAGCGGTGGTGTAGGCGAGAGCCTTGAGGCCTTCGCCCGCGTCCTTGCCACCGGCCATGGAGATGATGGCCGTGACACTCGGCATCACGATGTCGTTCACGAAGGAGGTGACGATTTTACCGAATGCGCCGCCGATGATAACACCGATGGCCATGTCGACGATGTTGCCCTTGAACGCGAAGGCCTTGAACTCTTCGAGAAGGGACGTTGCTTTACCTTTGATACCCATATGGGCTCCTTTGTTGATTGTTGTCTATTTTAAAAAATAGTATTGTGGCCCGTGTTGGCAACTCATTTTTCTAAATTTGGCGCGCTATGTCATGGTTGATTCTGGCTTTCGCCTCGGCTGTTTTTTTGGGCCTTTATGATCTTGCGAAGAAAAAATCGGTGCAGGACAATGCCGTCCGCCCGGTTCTCTGCCTCTGTAGCGCCTTTTACGCCCTCTTTATGCTCCCGGTCCTGTTCCTGGGGCACTGCGAACCCCTGTCGTTCCACGACCACCTGTTGCTGATGGCGAAGGCGGTCATCGTGGGCCTTAGCTGGCTCTTTACCTACAATGCTATCGCGCATATGCCGCTTTCGATTTCGACCACGATACGCGCCCTGGCCCCGCTCTTTACCATCATGATTGCGGTAGGCTTCATGGGCGAACGCCCCTTCCCGCTCCAGTGGGTGGGGATTGTCGTCTGCGTTTTTTCCTACATCGGGCTGAGCCTTGCGGGCAGGAAGGAGATGGGACATTTCTTCAGCAATGGCTGGGTGGTGTCGATGCTCATCGGGACGATCCTTGCCAGTTGCAGCGGGATCTACGACAAGTTTATCTTGCAGCGCATGAACTTCGAGCCGATGACGGTGCAGGTGTGGTTCAGTATCTACATGCTTGCGGTCCAGTTCATCACGACCGCCTTCACATGGTACCCGACCCGTAAAAAGACGACCCCGTTCCAGTTCCGCTGGAGCTTTATCGCTGTGGCAGCCCTGTTGATTGTTGCGGACCGCTGCTATTTCCTCGCCGTAAGCCACGAGGGCGCTCTCATTTCGATCATCACGGTGCTCAGGCGTTCGAGCGTGTTCATCAGCTTCCTGGCGGGAATTCTCATTTTCCGTGAAAGGAAGAGCAAGCTCAAGTTCGTTGCGCTTCTGGGCGTGGTGCTCGGGCTCTGCCTCATCTCCCTTGGCAAGGGTTAGAAAATTTTTTTATAATGCATGGCATGAAAAAGATTGGCATTACGGGTGGCATCGGTGCCGGGAAATCCTTCCTGGGCAAGATGCTTGTGGCGCGCGGGTTCCGCGTGCTCGATGCCGATATCGCCGTCCATGAACTCTATGCGCACGACAAGGACCTCCGCGACAAACTTGCAAAAGCATTCGGGAAGGAATGCCTAACGGAAGACGGAGTGGACCGGCGGTTCCTTTCGAATGTCGTATTCAAGGACGCACAGGCGCGTGAACGCCTCGAAAGCGTTGTCTATCCGTACTTGGCGCGAAAGGTTACGGATTTTTTCGGATCGCCTGCGGAATCCATGAACGAAAAATATCGGTTCGTGGAGGCGGCTGTCCTTTCTCGTGCGCCTGCGATAGTCGAAATGCTCGATGAAGTCTGGATTGTGGAGGCTGCCGAGGAGATTCGCCTGGAAAGGCTCGCGACCCGCGGAATGACGCGTGAAGAAGCCTTGCGCCGCATAGACAATCAGCGCGGGCTTTTTGAACCCGCGCGGTTTAATGGCAAAGTTGTCCGCATTATTGAGGACAAAAGCGTTATCGATTCCCTTTTGAAATAGCGCCTTTTAGATTGAAGTAGCGGATGCTGCCGTCGCGTAGGGCCTTTTCGACTTGGACGGCTCCGTTCTTGAATATAAGCCTGTTTCCTGAGGCGCGAATCTTGGCGCCCGGCTTCGTGACGGCGATGGCGTCGAGGTCGTAGGGCTCGGGCTTGGAGGCTCCGACTTCGTAAACCTTGCCTGTTGCGGCAATCGCCTGCAGGGATCCTGCGAGGTAGGCGAAGGGGGCGTTCCAGTTGATGGCCACTTCGTTTGTCGCGTAGCTGCAGGAATTGTCGTAGTAGGATTTTGCAGGCGCGTCGGCTTCGATGTGGCTCTTGGCGCAGTCGTTTGCAGAGGAATTCGGACCGCCCACGAGCATCCCGGGGACAGGCATTTCGACCGTATCGCCCTCGCTCGGACGGTGGTGCGGGTGCAAGACCTGATTTACGCCCCATCCCGTGAGGTACGAAATATCGAGCGGGTTTCTGCCGAGGAGGTAGTCGAGGAGTCCCTGTGCCGCGTCGAGGTATTTCTTTTCCTTGCTCAGGATGTAGGCATGGATGAGCACCATTCCCTTGTTCGCCACGGCGCTGTTGGAACCCCAGTAGAAGTCCGCATTGTCGATGGCAAGGCCGTAGCCGTTGTCGGGCATGTCGATATAGCTGTCGGCAAGCGTGAAAATTAGGTTCCTCGAAGAATCTACCTCCGCTTCGCCAAAGAGGTGCGGATTCGTGGCGATGGTGAATGCGGCGAGCGCATATACGGTCTGCCAGGCGGGTAGCTTGCTGCGCTGCTTCGAAATGGGGTTGCGGAGGACTTCTTCGAGAAATTCCGGCTTGCCGGTAATCCGGAAAAGTTCGGCCGACCCCCAGATTTTTTCGTCGATCGCGTTGCCGTCGCTGTAGGTGCCTGTTCCCACGTCGCTAGGCTGGGAATAGTAGGCGCGCGGATTTTCCCTGGCCCACCAGCGCGCATCGGCGGCGGCCTGGGCGCACTTTGCGGCAAATTCGGGATCGAAGGGCTTGTAGATGTCGGCTGCGAGCGCGGTTACGCCTACGAAATCCCAAGTCGCAGTGACGCTCTTGCCGATGGCATAGCGCTGCTTGACCACTTTTTCGGGGAGCACCATGCCGGCGAACTGCTTCGTGGTAAGCTTGTGGAATACGCCTCCGTCGCTGTCCTGCATCGTAAGCATCCATTCAATATTCCAGCGGATTTCGTCGAGGATGTCGGGAACGTCGTTCTTGCTTTCGGGGATGTTCAGGTTCAGGGTGTCGAAATAGTCTTTGTTATGCTGGTAGAGTTGCAGCAGGGTGTAGGTGGAAATGCCGGAGTTCACGACGTACTTGCCGTAGTCGCCTGCATCGTACCATCCTTTGGCTCCGTTGAATGTGGAGGTGAGGTCCGTCCGCCCGGTAGAAGGGTGGTACATGACTGCCGTATCCGGGGTTCCCATGGCACGTGCGTACTTGCCTGCGAATTCTTCGGTGAGCTCTGTGGAGGAACGCTGGAAGTAGAAAAACTTGAGCGAAGCCTTGGTGACGCCTTCCAGGGCGTTGTCGCTGATGATAATCGGGTGCCCGATTGCTTCTCCGTCGAGATAGGCCTGGTAGGTTCCCGGCGTCGTGAGTTCGGAGAAGTTTACGAGGGAGGCCTCTTCGTTGGCGCTTTCCCATAGGATGGCGTCGGGTGCGGTCACGGTCAATGCGGTTTTCCCGTCCGCATCCTTGAAGATGATTTCTTTGCCTGCGGCATCCGTGACGGCGATGTGCTTGGGGCCGTTGGTCAAGAAGCCGACCTGGTTCTGGTAGGCCGTTGCTGCGAAAGCCGTTGTTGCGGCAAGCATCGAAGTGAGAAAAATTTTATTTGAATCCATACATCCATACCTTGGTTTGTCCTAAAATTAAATCCCTCTCGAAGTGCAGGGAATGTTTTGCTCGAGCAAAAGTGTTTTCGCTTGAAAACAAAATGAGTTTTGTTTACGGGGGTGTCCGGAAAGTGTTGAAATGTATTGTAAGGGCCCTTGCGATTTGAAGAAAAATGTTATAGGAAACTCTCTTTTTTGCAAAATTTTGGGGAATTGTGGACATCTTATCCATGCAAACTCCTTTATTAGGGTGAAAAATCGGGCTTTTAGGGGGTATTTTTGGGTAAGGGATGATATTGTTGGTGTAAAAACGGGAAAAAGAGGAAATTATGGGAACGAAGTCGTTACTATCCTTCTGTTTGGTGATGTCGGGCATGTCTCTTGCCGCGACGCAGGCAACCTTCTATGTGGCCCCCTCGGGCAACGATTCGAACAAGGGTACGGAAGCCGAACCCTTCAAGACGATTACGCAGGCCCAAAAGGCCGTGCGCGCTATTAACGGCACCATGACGGGTGACATCGAAGTCATTCTTCGCGAAGGCACCTACGCGCTCCCCGCAACCATTGCATTTGATGAGCGCGACGGCGGTAAGGACGGCCACTACGTGCGTTATAAAGCCTACGAAGGCGAACGCCCGCTGATTACCGGCGGTATGCCCATTACGGGCTGGACTCTGCACGACGAGGCGAACAACATCTGGAAAGCCGAAGGCGTCGAAGGCCGTTTTCGCCAGCTTTATGTGAACAACCGCAAGGCGGTTCGCGCATGCTTCCCCAACGTGATTGCCGCAAATGAAAAGGGCAATGGCGGTTTCGACCACGATTTCGTGCGCCTCACGAAGGTGGACTCTTCGGGCCGCGCCTTCGATGTCTCTGCCGACTACGTCAAGAATATCAAGAACATCGAGGATGTCGAAATCCACTTGATGATCGCCTGGTCCGAAAACATCCTGCGTCTTGAAAAGGCTCAAGTAAACGGCGGTACGGCAAAGCTC
This sequence comes from Fibrobacter sp. UBA2449, assembly GCF_002342555.1. Taxonomy (NCBI): domain Bacteria; kingdom Pseudomonadati; phylum Fibrobacterota; class Fibrobacteria; order Fibrobacterales; family Fibrobacteraceae; genus Fibrobacter; species Fibrobacter sp. UBA2449. The sequence goes on along the minus strand of NZ_DDQF01000015.1, from coordinate 140,848 downwards.
ATCCCCAAGGACCCTGAACGCACCAAGCTGTTCCACCGCGCTTACCCGATGCTCGGCACCGCTTTCGCGAGCAATCCGCCCAAGCAGCAGGTTTTCTATCTCGAAAATTCCTACGACTTGATTGACGCTCCGGGTGAATGGTACCTGGACGAAAAGGAACACGTGCTTTACTACAAGCCCCGTTCCGGAGAAAGCATGGCTACCGCAAACGTGGTTGCGCCCCGTCTCAATACCTTGTTCAGCGTCTTGGGTAAAGATACCAAGAACAAGGTGGGCTACATGTCTTTCGAAGGCCTGACCTTCGCCCATTCCAACTTTACACGCCCCAGCGAAGAAGGCTTCCTGGATTTACAGGCTGCGAACTTCAATGTTGACGTTCTGCCGGATCCGAGCCGCGGAAACTGGGAAAAGCTGAACAGCAACAAGTACTTGCTGTGGCGCCCCGATGCGGCTTTCCGCGTCGAAAATGCGCATCATTTCTTGGTGCAGGGTAACGTGTTCTCGCAGATTGCGGCTACGGGCCTCGACTTTGTCTCCGGCACCAATGACGACATGATTCAGGGCAACGCCTTCTTCGAAATCGGCGCTGCGGGCATTATGCTCGGCAAGTTCTATCAGGATTCTACCACCGAAATCCACATCGCCTATAATCCCAGCGACAAGGACGAAATCAGCACCCGCGATACGGTCAAGAACAACCTGGTCACCAACGTGACGAACGAGCATCAGGGTGCCGTAGGTATTGGCGCCGGTTACCCGCGCTATGTGGTGATTGAGCATAACGAAGTCTCTTACACGTATTACTCCGGCATTTCCATCGGCTTTGGCTGGACAAAGGCTCAGACCGCCATGACTAACAACCATGTGAACTGGAACGAGATTCACCATATTGCCCGCCTGCTTTGCGACTCCGGCCCGATTTACACTTTGAGTAACCAGGGAACCGGCAGCGAAATCCAGCACAACTATATCCACGACAATGGAACCTCCAAGTGGGCCGACTACTGGAACGTGCCCATTTACCTGGACGAAGGTTCCAGCGGCTTTACCGTGAAAGAAAACGTGTTCAAGAATTCTCCCTCGGGCGTGGGTCAGAACCAGGCCGGCCAGAATACGTTGCAACAGGACGGTAACTACTACAGCGAAAATGTCGTGAACAATGCCGGTATCGAGAAGGAATTCCGGTACATCCGCGACATCAAGGAAATTCCGCTCGCTGACTTCAGCAACACCGTGACGCAGGCCGCGTTCAAGGCCGTGATGAGTGTTCCGGGTATCATCCAGGCCGAAGACTACGATGTGGGTGGTCAGAGCGTTTCGTATAGCGACAAGGACTTCGTGAACGAGGGTAACACCTACCGCGAAGACGGCGTGGACGTGGTGGGATTCGGTTGTGCCGATTCCGCGATGACGCAGGACTGCATGGGTTATGCCATCGGTTACACGCAGGCGGGTGAATGGCTCGAATACAGCGTGAACGTGGTGATGGCGAGCAAGTACGTGTTCCGCGCAAACGTGGCGACCGGGCTCGAAGGCGGCAGTTTCCAGTTGTTCCTCGACGGCAAGGCGGTTTCGGATACGATACCTGTGCCGCAGGGCGAAGACTGGAATACTTATGCCACAATCGACGGCGAGACTACTGAACTTGCGAAGGGTGACCACGTTCTCCGTATTCAGTTTACGGGAAGCTATGTGAATCTGGACTGGATAAAGTTTGCGCTCACTGCCGAGGAACTTTCTCCCATTCGCCAGACGGATATGCGCCTGGGCCTCGGCGAACGCGGCTACGACGTGTTCGGCATGGACGGCAAGTTTGTCTGTAGAATCGAAGGCGTAGAGGCGCTGGGCGGCATCAAGGCGGCTCTCTCCGCGAAGGGAGTGAACCCCGGCATCTATGTGGTCCGCGGTCTCGATAGCAAGAAGGCCATTAAAATAAATACGGTCAAGTGAAAGCAGGTTAACTATGAAATCGTTTGGAGTAATGCTGGGCGCTTTCGCCTGTGTATCCTCGCTAACTTTCGCGTCGGCGGATAACCCGCTTACCCTCTGGTACAACAGCGATGCGGCTGGCGAATTCACGAACGCTCTCCCCATCGGCAACGGCTACATGGGCGGCATCATCTACGGTGGCGTCACGAAGGATATTATCGGGCTCAACGAGAGTACGGTCTGGTCGGGCGGCCCGGGCGACAACAACAAGCAGGGCGCGGCAAACCACCTGAAGGATGCCCGCGACGCCATGTTCCGCGGCGACTACAGGACTGCCGAATCCATCGTGTCGAACTACATGATTGGTCCCGGCCCGGCAAGCTTCCAGCCGGTGGGTGACCTCGTGATTACCACGTCGCATTCGGGGGCCACGAATTACCGCCGCGAACTTGACCTCAAGACGGCCCTTGCAAAGACTACCTATACGGCGGGCGGCGTAAAATACACGCGCGAATATTTCGCGAGCTATCCGGACCACGTGATTGTTGTTCGTTTGTCTGCAGACAAAAGCGGCTCGGTGAGCTTCGGGGCGACCATGACAACTCCACATCGCAACAACAAGATGTCGAATAGCGGGAACACGCTCATTTACGACGTAACGGTCAATTCCATCAAGTTCCAGAACCGTCTGAACGTGGTGGCCGATGGCGGTACGGTTTCCGTCTCTAACGGGAATATCAATGTGCAGGGCGCGAATTCCGCGATGCTTGTGCTTACGATTGCGACAAACTTCAAGGCGTATAACGACGTGAGCGGCGACCCGGGCGCCATCGCGGCAAGCCTCATGAGCAAGGTGAAGGGCAAGTCTTACGACGACCTGCTTGCGGCGCACCTGAAGGACTACCAGACGATTTTCAACCGCGTGAGTATCGACCTGGGTACTGCCGACGCGAGCGCAGGCGACATTACCAGCACCCGCGTGAAGAATTTCAATTCCACGAACGACCCCTCGCTCGTAGAACTGCATTACCAGTATGGTCGCTATCTGCTGATTGCGAGTTCGCGCAAGGGCGGCCAGCCTGCAAACCTGCAGGGCATCTGGAACAAGGACACGAACCCGGTTTGGGGCAGCAAGTACACGACCAACATCAACCTCGAAATGAACTACTGGCCGGTAGAGACGGCGAACCTCGGCGAGTGTGTGTGGCCGCTCATCGACAAGATCAAGAGTATGGTCCCGCAGGGCGAAAAGACCGCGAAGGTGCATTGGGGCGTAGACGAGGGCTGGGTGGAACACCACAATACCGACCTCTGGAACCGTACCGCCCCGATTGACGGCGCATGGGGCCTGTGGCCCTCTGGCGCAGGCTGGCTCAGCACGCACCTCTGGGAACATTTCCTGTTCAACCCGACGGACAAGGCTTACCTCCAGGACGTTTACTCCACCATGAAGGGGGCGGCGCTCTTCTTCGTGAACAGCCTTGTGGAAGAACCTGAGACTGGCCACAAGTACCTGGTGACCGCTCCGAGCGATTCTCCGGAAAACGACCACGGCGGTTACAACGTCTGCTTTGGCCCCACGATGGATAACCAGATTATTCGCGACGTGTTGAACTACACCATCGAGGCGTCCAAGATTCTTGGCGTCGACGAGGATGTTCGTGCCAAGATGGAGGCGACCGTCAAGAGGCTCCCGCCCACAAAGACGGGCAAGTACGGCCAGATTACGGAATGGTTGCAGGACTGGGACGACCCGAACAACAAGAACCGCCATATTTCGCACCTGTACGGCCTTTTCCCGAGCGCGCAGATTACGCCCGAAGAAACTCCCGACTTGATCAAGGGTGCTGGAGTTACGCTGAAACAGCGCGGCGACGATGCGACCGGCTGGTCTCTTGCGTGGAAAATCAACTTCTGGGCCCGCATGCACGATGGCGATCACGCATACACGATGATCCGCATGCTCCTCACGCCAAACAAGACTTACAACAACCTCTTCGATGCGCATCCGCCGTTCCAGATTGACGGCAACTTCGGTGCGGTCTCGGGCGTGAACGAGATGCTTATGCAGAGCCATAACGGCAGAATCAACTTGTTGCCGGCATTGCCTTCGCAGTGGAAAGACGGTAGCATCAAGGGCATTCGTGCCCGCGGCGGTTTCGAGATTGATTCCATGGCCTGGAAGGGCGGCAAGCTCACGTATGTCGCCATCAAGTCCGATGTGGGCCAGACGCTCAACCTGGTGAACGGCTCCAACAAGTTCACGACCACGACGGTCCCCGGCAAGATTTATGAATTCGATGGTAACCTCAAGCTCACGAACCAGCCGTTCGAACCGGTAACGGTTCCGGGCAAGATTCAGGCCGAAAGCTACATCGCGATGGACGGCGTGCAGATTGAGGATGACGAATCGGGCGAGCCGAACCTTGGCTGGATCAACGACGGTGATTTCAGCGAATACCTGGTAAAGGTCCCGACTGCTGGCGCCTACACGCTTACGGCCCGCGTGGCATCTGCCGCCGAAGCGAAATCTACCGTTACGGTGGTCGATTCTACCGGCAAGGTGCTTGCGACGCTTACGGTAGACCCCGAAAAGACGAAGGGCTGGAACGACTGGTATGAAACTTCGACGACAATCGCGCTTGAAAAGGGCGAACAGAAACTCCGTTTCAATTACTCCGGCGAAAGCACTTACCTCTTGAATTTTGACTGGTTCAGCATTGCGAAGGGGACGGATGCGGTACCGGCGACGCGCCGGGTTGCCACGACGCTTGATGTGCGTCCGGTGCGGATGGCGCGAGCGCCCGTGGCTCTGATGGTGCAGTCGAACGGGGATTTCGAAGTGCGCCTGTATACGGCTAACGGGAATCTGGTCGCAAAAAGCCGGGGTAGCGGTGATGGGCTTGTTGAATTCGGCAAGAACGGTCGTCTGCTCCAGGGCACCTACATTGCTGTCGTTACCAGCGGAAATCTGCAAAAAACGCTAAAAATTCACGCTTTTTAGGCAGAAATAGAAAATTTTTTAGAAAAAGGGCGGTTTGTCTCTTGACAAACCGTCGTTTAAAATGTATATATGAAAATATGAATAACTGTTCATGTATTAAAAACAAAACTCATTGTCACGATGCTGTTACGGGAATCCAAAAGATGGACGTGTCTCTCGATACCCTTTTCGAACTTTCTGAATTCTTCAAGTTTTTTGGCGATACCACGCGCATCCGCATCATCCACCTGATGCTTTCGGGTGAAATTTCGGTGAACGAGATTGCCGAAAAATTGAACCTCGAACAGTCGGTGGTAAGCCACCAGCTGCGCATCCTCCGCACGGCGAATCTCGTGAAGCCGCGCCGCGAAGGTCGCAAAATTTTCTATTCGCTCGATGACGAACATATCGGGCTCATTTTCAATACGGGCCTCACACACATTCTCCACAAGAAGGGAAAGTAGACATGGATTCCTTCGTCGATATCTTTAAGGTCTTTGTACACGAGTTTATCACGCTGTTTTCCGAGATGGCGCCGTTCCTGCTGCTCGGTTTCTTGCTTGCGGGCATTTTGCACGTGTGGGTGCCGAACCATCTGTACGTTCCCAAGATTTCCAAATCGAATTTCATGTCGGTGCTGTGGGCGGCCCTGTTCGGTGTGCCGCTCCCGATTTGCAGTTGCGGCGTGATTCCCACGTCGATTGCTCTCCGGAAGGAGGGGGCGAGCAAGGGGGCGAGCGTGAGCTTCCTCATTTCGACGCCTGCGACGGGTGTGGATTCTATCCTCGCGACGTATTCGCTGCTCGGGCTCCCGTTTGCGATTTTGCGCCCGATTGCGGCATTCGTGACGGCGCTTTTCGGAGGCGTGCTCACGAACATCGTGTCTCGCGGGGAAGATGCTGCGGCGCAAGGTGAGGCTCACCCCGAAACTATCGACTTTGACGACTGCGATACCGATCACCACTGCGGTTGCGGCCACTGCGAGGAGGACCATGACCACGATGACCACGACCATCACGATCATTGCGGGTGTGGCGAACATGGCTGCGGTTGCGAATCGCGCGATGTGCACCACATGGCTTTTGGCCAGAAGGTTGTGGAGACATTCCGCTACGGGCTCGTGAACATGGTGGGCGACGTGAGCAAGTGGCTGCTCATTGGCCTCTTGCTGGGCGCCTTGATTTCGGCGTTTGTCCCGAACGAGCTCTTCCTTGCCCTGCGTGAATATCCGCTGCTCTGTATGCTTGCCGTTCTCATGCTCGCGATGCCGATGTACACGTGTGCGACGGGTTCCATTCCGCTTGCGCTTGCGCTCGTGGCGAAGGGAATTACTCCGGGGGCGGCCCTCGTGCTGCTCATGGCGGGCCCTGCGACGAGTATCGCCTCGATGCTTGTGGTAGGGAAGGCGTTTGGCAAGCGGACTCTCGTGGCATACCTTGTCTCGATTGCGGTCGGCGCGATTGGCTTCGGGCTGATTGTCGATACGTTCTTCATGGACACGTTCCTTGCGGCGATGCTCCCGCATGGCTCTGCGGAATGTCACGGGCATGGTGCGCTTGGCGTGTTTGACTATGTATGTGCGGGCCTGCTCGCTGCATTCATGATTTACGCGAAGTTCGGACACAAGGGCTGCGGCTGTGGGCACGAACATGGTGGACATTGCGGGTGCGGCCATGACCACGAAGGAAACTGCTGCCACGACCACGAAGAGGAATGCGATGAATGCGTTCACGTGACTTACCGCGTGAACGGCATGAGCTGCAGCCACTGCAAGGCGTGTGTCGAGAAGGCGGTTCGTGCGCTAGACGGTGTGGAATCTGCCGAGGCCGATGTCTCGAAGAAGGAACTTCGCGTGGAGTGGCACGACGTACACGATGTCGATGAGACGGCGCTCAGGAAGGCCGTTGAAGAAGCGGGTTTTGAGTTCGGCGGGAAGGTTTAGAAAAAGATGCCCGACCAGGCCGGGCATGACGAGAATCTGTTTCGTGCGGAAAGACGCTTAAATTACTTCGCGCGGCTTGCGAAAATCTCGAAGTCTTCGGGCGTGGTGAGCTTGTCGTTCGCGGCGTTGCCCTTCACGATGTAGACGCTCTCGCCAAAATATTCTAGGATGCTCGCCTCGTCGGTGGGCGTGAAGTTCAGGGGCTCTGCGGCAATGCGCGCGTAGAGCCTTTTCAGTAGCGCGATGGAGGCTGCCTGCGGGGTCTGTGCCATCCAGACGGTATTGCGGTCGATGGTGGATTCGACGCGCCCGTCTTTAGCAATCTTGATGGTATCGACGGCGGGCTTTGCAACAAGGCAGCTGCCCTTGGTTAGAAGCGTCTCGCACACGTCGCGGATGATTTCCCTGCTCACGAAGGGGCGTGCCACGTCGTGGACCAGAACGAATTCCGCGTTGCTTGTAAGTGCGTTCACGCCGTTCTCGACGGACTGCCAGCGCTCCGCACCGCCCACGACAATCTTCATTTTGCAGGCAATAAGTTCGCCGAGCTTGCCGGAGTGTTCGCTGTTGAAAATTTCCTTTTCGAAATGATCCTTCCAGTCGGAGGGTACGGCCATCACGACTTCTGCGATTTCTTCCATCTCGAGGAAAGTCTCGAGGCTGTAGCGGTAGACGGGCTTGCCGCCCAGGAGCATCAGCTGCTTGGGAATGTTGCCGCCCATGCGTTTGCCGAGTCCCCCTGCGGGGAGGACTGCCGCGAATCTGCCTTTCAAGTTCTGCATGTCGGTAAAGATATAAAATTACGCTTCGCCGATGCGTAGCATTTTCAGGAGCGGGATTCCGGCTTCGCGGCTGTCGGCGAGGTTTATCTCGAAGTCGATGCTCCAGTCGTTGAATTCTTCCTCGTCCTGCAGCATCTGCTGTATGTGCATCACGTCGCCCTCGTAGGTCACGATGGTGTGGGCGAGTGCGCGACCTTCCACATCGAGACGGAACTTGTGGTGCTCTGCCGTGTAGGCGGCCATAATCTCGGTGAGCATCGGCTCGGTCCACGGCTTGCCTTCGCCGTCCACGAGCATCTGGCCCTCTTCCAGGTCGTCGGCGAGGCTGTCGAGAACCGCGGCAAAATCCTGCTTCGCGAGGTTGCCCATAATCTGGAAGATGCGCTGGCGCACCATGCCTAAGAATCGTTTCTTGTCGTAGGTGATGTCGGCTGCGGCCTTGTCAGCACCGAAGGCCCTCTCTGCCTCGTCTTCTGCAGTGCCTGATTCCAGTCGCTTCTGGTAGTCCTCGGGGTGGGCCATCTTTTCCCATTCCTCCAGCAGGCTCGAGTCGGTGCGGCGTATCATGTCGCCGAGGTAGTCTTCCATCTCGTGGAGTTCGTCATTCTTGTAGCCGTCGGGCACCGTCTGGCTCAAAACCTTATATACGTAGTTGAGGTGCCGGAGCAAAATCGCTTCCATGCGCTGCAGGCCGTACTGCTTCACGTAGCCGCTGAAGGTGCTGAAGTTCTCGAACATCTCGCGCACGATGCTCTTGGGTTCCACGTTCACGTCGACCCACGGGTGCTGTTCCGCAAACTCGTTGTACGTGCTGTAGATAAACTCGCGGAGCGGCTTGGGGTACTCGACCTTCTCGATTTCTTCCATGCGCTGGTTGTATTCCATGCCCTGCGCCTTGAGTTCGTCGAGCCTTGCCGTGCGGGCCTTGTTCTGCTGGATGCGAAGAATCGCCTCCGGGTTCTCTACGATGCTTTCGCACAACGTAATTACGTCGAGCGCGTATTCCGGGCTTTCGCTGTCGAGTTTCGGGAGCGTATCTACCAGGTAGAGCGAGAGCGGCTGGTTCATCGCGAAGTCGTCCTGCAGGTCCATGTTCACGCGCAGGTGGCTGTAGCCTTCGGCTACGGGCTTCACGAACTCCACGATGTTCTTTTCCACCAGGCTTCGGAAAAGCTGGAAGGAACGGTGCTGCAGCTGTTTCTTGCTCGCTGTGCTCTCGTGGCAGTCCTTGATGAGCGTACGCATCGCCTTGCAGCCGTCGGTCTCGCGGCTCAGGATATTCAGGAGCATCCCGTGGTCTACGCGGAAGCTCGAGGTAAGCGGTTCGGGCTGCGCATCAATCAGGCGTTTGTATGTGCTCTCATCAAAGGGGACGTAGCCGTGCTCGGGCGGTTTGCGCTTCTGGAACTTCTTCCCTGTCTGGCGGCTCTTCGCCTCGAGTTTCAGGTTCTCGATTACGTGCTCGGGAGCCTGCGCCACCACGTATCCGATGTTGTCGAATCCCTTGCGCCCTGCGCGGCCTGCAATCTGGTGGAAGTCGCGTGCGGTTAATATCGCGGTCTTGTCGCCGCTGTACTTGCAGAGCTGCGTGAAGAGTACCGTGCGGATAGGGACGTTCACGCCCACGCCGAGCGTGTCGGTGCCGCAGATGACTTTCAGTAAGCCTTGCTGTGCGAGCTTTTCGCAGAGGATGCGGTACTTGGGGAGTAGCCCCGCGTGGTGCAGGCCAATCCCCTGCTTGAGCCAACGCTTGACATCGGGACCGTAGGGGCTAGAGAACCGCACTTCCTTGATGGCTTCGTTTATCTTGACCTTCTCTTCCTTGGTGCAGAGGTCGAGACTCATAAAGTTCTGCGCATTGCTTGCCGCAGCCGCCTGAGTAAAGTGAACTACATATACGGGTGCCTTGCCCTCGTTCACGAGCTTCTGCACCTCGGTCGAAATCTCTGTGGTGCTGTAGCTGAAATCGAGCGGGACGGGCCTCTGCGAGGAACGGACGGTGACCGACTGCCTGCCGGTATGCTTCGTCATCTCGCGTTCGAAAAATTCAGTTGCGCCGACGGTCGCGCTCATCAGGAGAAATCGAGACTGCGGGAGCGTCAGGAGCGGTATTTGCCAGGCGACGCCGCGCTCGCGGTCGGAATAGTAGTGGAATTCGTCCATCACTATATCGGTAATCGTGAGTTTCTCGCCTTCGCAGAGCGCCATGTTGCTTAAAATTTCTGCGGTGCAGCACAGGATGGGGGCGTCGCGGTTCACAGTCGCGTCGCCGGTAGAAAGCCCCACGTTCTCGGGCCCGAATTCCCTGCAGAGTGCCATCCACTTCTCGTTCACGAGCGCCTTGATGGGGCAGGTGTACACGCTTTTGCGTCCGTGCGCGATGCTGTCGAAATGGAGCGCGAGGGCGACCATCGACTTGCCCGAACCTGTGGGCGTGTTCAGGATAACGTTCTTGTCGTCCAGAAGTTCGAGGATGGCCTCTTCCTGCGCGGGGTAGAGCGTGGTCCCGCGGGACTGCGCCCATTCCATGAATGCTTCCAGGATGTCCTCGGAAGCGGGCGCGGTGCGGCCTCCTGCCGATTTTGTGGCGAATCTTGCAATGAAATCCTTGAGTGTGGCCTTGTTTTGCTCTGCCATAATGCGCAAAGATAGTTCTTTTGTCCCGGCTGTAATTTTAAGATTTCTATTATTTTGAAAAAATAAAAGGAACCTAGCATGAAAGGAATCGTTCTCGCCGGAGGCTCCGGCACAAGGCTCTACCCGCTGACCATGGTCACCAGCAAGCAGCTCTTGCCGGTCTACGACAAGCCCATGATCTACTACCCGCTTTCGACCTTGATGCTTGCGGGCATCCGCGAAATCCTCATCATCTCGACGCCGACGGATTTGCCGAATTTCGAGCGCCTGCTGGGCGACGGTTCTGCAATGGGCCTGAGCCTCAGTTACAAGGTGCAGCCGAGCCCCGATGGCCTTGCACAGGCGTTTATCCTGGGCGAGGAATTTATCGGTAACGACTGCTGCGCGATGGTGCTGGGCGACAACATCTTCTACGGCAACGGCTTCAGCCCGCTTCTGAAGGCTGCGGTGAAAAACGCCGAGGAGAACGGCCGCGCGAGCGTATTCGGTTATTACGTGGAAGACCCGGAACGTTTTGGCGTGGTGGAATTCGACAATGCAGGTAAAGTAATTTCTGTGGAAGAGAAGCCGAAGGAACCCAAGAGCAACTACGCGATTACGGGCCTCTACTTCTACGACAACCGCGTGAGCGGATTTGCGAAGGCCCAGAAGCCGAGCGCCCGCGGGGAACTCGAGATTACCGACTTGAACAAGACGTACCTCGACAGGGGAGAACTCGACGTGAAACTCCTGGGCCGCGGCTTTGCCTGGCTCGATACCGGCACGATGGACAGCCTGATCGAAGCGGGCGAGTTCGTGAAGATGATCGAGAACCGCCAGGGCATCCAGATTTCCGCAGTGGAAGAGATTGCCTACGTGAACGGCTGGATCAGCAAGGAAAAGTTGCTCGAGTCTGCCGCCAAGTACGGAAAATCCCCCTACGGCCAGCACCTGCGCAAGGTCGCCGAAGGGAAAATCCGTTACTAGGCCAAATTTGAAGTAAAAATCCCGCTTTTTTGACCAAAATCGCCAGTTTGGCTATTGACAACTTATCCATGCGAACATGCTTTTCGCATGGAATTTTTTCATGATTTGTGGATAATTTTAGAGTGGTGAGTTATATAAATGCCTCTCGGGGCGAAAGGGATGTAACATGAAGTTCGCTAAGACTGCAAAAATTGCTGCTACCTTCATTGGTTTCGGGCTCTGCACCTCGGCCATGGCCGAAAACCCGCTTATCCAGACATACTATTCTCCGGACCCGGCGCCTGTGGTGTTTGGCGATACGCTTTGCACCTATTCCGGTAACGACGAGGGCGGAAGTTTCTTCACGATGCACGGCTGGCGCGTATCGTGCACCACGGATATGGTGAACTGGACCGATATGAATACCCTCATTTTGGAAGCGGGTGACTTTAACGGTTCTGCCAAGAAGAACGGTGACTGGGCGTCCCAATGCATTCGCCGCAATGGCAAGTACTATTATTACGTGACCGTGGAATCCACCCGCGGCGGCCGCGCCGTCAACGTAGCCGTGTCCGACAAGAAGGAAGGCCCCTTCAAGGATGCCCTGAACGGCAAGCACTTGGCGGGCCCCAACTGGGACTACATCGACCCCACCGTATTTATTGACGACGATGGCCAGGCTTGGCTCTACTGGGGTAACCCGAAGCTCTATTACTGCCCCCTCAAGGAGAATATGATTGAATGCGCAAGCGAAATCAAGGTCTCCGATATGAGCACCTTTAACGGCAAGTATACCGAAGGCCCGTGGATTCACAAGCGCGGCAAGAAGTATTACATGATTTACGCTGCCGGTGGCATTCCAGAATCCATTGACTATTCCTGGAGCGATTCTCCGACGGGCCCCTGGACTTACAAGGGCGTCATTATGCCGAGTAGCGAACCGGGTGCCGCGTTCACCGTCCACTCCGGCATTGTCGACTTTAAGGGCCGCAGCTTCTTCTTCTACCATAACCAGAAGAACGTGAAGGGCGGCGGCTACAGCCGTTCTACCGCCATCGAGGAATTCACCTGGAATGCCGACGGTACCATTCCCACTATCCGCGCCACCAACAATGGCGTCGTGAAGCCCATCAAGAACCTTGACCCGTTCGTGCGCGTGGAAGCCGAAACCAAGGCCTGGGTTGGCGGCATGACTGTCAATACGTCGGGCGGTTACACCATCATCGAGCATGTCGGTGCCGAATACGGCAATGTGTTCCTCACCAAGATGAACAGCGGATTCTATACGAAGGTGCGTTCTGTTGACATGGGCGACGGTGCCGACCGCATTATCGTTTGCACCAGGGGTAACGGCGGTAAGCTTGAACTCCATGCCGGTTCCGAAAACGGCGCTCTCCTTGCATCCATGAATATCCCTGCAAGTTCAGCTTGGGAAGAACATACCTTCGATGTGACCGATGCCGCCGGCGTCGACGACTTGTTCTTTGTGGTAAAGCAGGGCGGGTTCGATTTCGACTACTGGTACATGGAAAGCGAAAAGACTGCCGTTCCGCAGACGGCTTACAACGATAAGCCTGCGACAATTCCGGGCAAGATCGAGGCTGAAAACTACGACGAAGGCGGCCACAACAAGGCCTTCTACGACAACGACCGCGAAAACCAGGGCAAGGCCTACCGCGAAGACGAAGTCGACGTGGTCGACATTAGCGATTCCAAGTGCGGAGACGCTGCCTGCACGGGCTATGCCATCGGTTACACCAATGACGGCGAATGGGTCGAATACACCATCAATGTCGCTGCCGATGCCAAGTACGATATCACCGCGAATGTGGCGACCGCATTCGAAACATCTGCGATGCAGCTGTTCATTGACGACAAGGAAATCACCGAATCGGTGGTTGCCCCGAAGGTCGATTCCGTGTGGACTACGTATAAGGTAATTGACGTGGGCTCCGCGGAACTCAAGAAGGGCGAACATGTGCTCAAGCTCCTGATTACGGGTGCCTACCTGAACGTGGACTGGATTCAGTTTACCGATCCGAATACGGTGGCTCTCGGTCAGGAGATTCGTGTTGCTCCCCAGCATCCGTCTGCCTATAACGTGTTCAGCGCGATGGGCAAGTTCCTCGGCCATATCGATAATGCGGGTGCGGACCTCTCCGCAACCCTCAAGCAGGCGGGCTTTGCGAACGGCATCTATATCATGCGCGGTGTCGACCATTCCAGGCCCCTTCGCGTGATGGTGAAGTAAAGGTCTTTTATAACGGATGGCGCCCCGCTAGCGATAGCGGGGTGTCTTTTTTTATCCGTCGCTTCCTATATTTTCATCGTGCAATCGCGAACTTATGCAGCCATAGACCTCAAGTCGTTCTTTGCTTCGGTGGAATGTATCCTCCGGGGTATTGACCCGTTGAAGGCGAAACTCGTGGTGGCCGACGAGAGCCGTACCGAGAAGACGATTTGCCTTGCGGTGACGCCAGCCTTGAAGGCCTACGGGATTCCCGGGCGCGCCCGCCTTTTCGAGGTGAACCAGAAGGTTCGTGAAGTCGAACGCAAGACGGGCGAGAAGATAGAATTTATCATTGCAAAACCGCAGATGGCCAAGTACGTGGAGTTTTCCACGAGGGTTTACAACGTTTATCTGAAATACGTGAGCGCCGAGGATATCCACGCTTATTCCATTGACGAATGTTTCTTGGACTTGACACGCTACCTTAAGTTGTATAAGAAACCGGCGCGCGAACTGGTGAAGACGATTATACAGGATGTGTTCACGACTACGGGCATTACGGCGACAGGCGGGATAGGCACGAACCTTTACTTGTGCAAGGTCGCGATGGATATCATGGCGAAGCATGTGGAAGCTGATGAAGATGGCGTGCGCATCGCGGAACTCGACGAGATGAGTTACCGCAGGCAGCTGTGGTCTCACCAGCCGATAACGAGCTTTTGGCAGGTGGGCCGTGGGATTGCTGCTCGCTTGGAAAAGTGCTACTTGAATGGTGGGCGTGGAATCCGTACGATGGGCGATATCGCCCGTGTGAGCGTCAAGAATCCCGATGCACTTTACAAGATGCTCGGTGTGAATGCGGAGATATTGATAGACCATGCCTGGGGTTACGAACCCTGCACGATTGCCGACATCAAGAAGGCGAACCCCCGGAGTCGCAGTACCGGCGAGGGCCAGGTGCTGCAGGACCCGTACCCTTTTGACAAGGCGAGGCTCGTGGTGCGCGAGATGGTCGATACAGTCTCGATGGCGCTGGTTTCGCACGACCTGGTGACAAATGCCATGGTGCTTACTGTGGGTTACGACCGCGAAAATGTGGACAAGGGAATTTACCGCGGCGAGACCGTAGTGGATTTCTACGGACGGACAATCCCGAAGCCTGCTCACGGGACGGCGAATATCGGCTACTACACGAGTTCGCAGGCCGTGATGGCGGAAGCTGTAATGAAACTCTTTGACCGCATCGTGAACCCGGAACTGACTGTGCGACGCCTGAACCTTGTAGCGACGGACATTGTGGATGCGAGCTACGAACAGTACGATCTGTTTACCGACGTGCAAAAACAACAGCGCGAAAAGAAGCGCCTGAAGGCGGAACTGCTCATCAAGAAGCGCTTTGGCAAGAACGCCATCGTGAAGGGCATGGATTTGCAGGAGGGGGCTACCACCATCGAGCGGAACGGGCAGATTGGAGGACATCGTGCGTGACGACTACAGCGACATAATAAACTTGCCGTATCCGCGCGACGATTGGAACTTCCTCATGAAGCATCCGCGTATGGCCGTGGTTGACCGAGCAAAGATTTTTCATCCTTTCGCTGCTCTCCGCGGGCATGCGGAAGCGCTTGATGCGACTGCCGAAAAGAAACAGGATGCAGTGGAAAACGAGTTTGGCTACGATGACGATTTTGGCGCGTGATTTTACAGATAGTGAAAAGGCTATTGATATAGTTAAAATTTATAGTTTGGCATAAGAAAGTAGTATTGTCGCGGGGCCTTGTAATGCGGGGGCCGCATTTCTATTTTTGCGCCGTCTTTTAAACTACATGGAGGCGTTTTATGGAAAAACGTACAGGCTTGTTTTCGAATGGAATCATCTGGTTCGGTGTCGCCATTTCTGTTTCCGAAATCGAGGCGGGCATCGAAATCGGTGCCGCGGCTGCACGCGATTCCTTGTGGCTCCCGCTAATCCTCGGCCATGTGCTGGGCGGCATCCTGCTCTTTTTCGTGGGCCTCATCGGTGCGCGCGTGCGTGTGAACGCGATGGAAACGACCGCCTCCGCCTTCGGTAAGTACGGCTCCAAGTTTTTTGCCGCGCTGAACGTTTTCCAGCTGCTCGCGTGGGTGGCCGTGCTGAACGCGCAGGGCGCTTCGGCCTTGGCGGGGCTCAACCTGCCTATTTCTTTCCCGCTTACGTGCGTCATTCTTGCGGTGCTTATCGCCATCTGGGTGTTTGTCGGGCTCAAGCGTTCCGCGAACGTGACGACGGTCGTGATGGCGGCGCTTGCGGTTTTGCTTGCGATTCTTTCTGTCAAGCTGTTCGGGCTCAATGGCGTCGATAGCACGACCGTCGCCGGCGCTGCCGCCGGGGCCGCCGCGGGTTCCGTAGCGTTACTCGGCTTCTGGAATATCTTCGAGATTTCCATCGCCATGCCCATTTCCTGGCTGCCGGTGATTTCGGACTACTCGAAGGACGTAGAAAAGCCCGTGAAGGCGACCGCGGTTTCAGCTGCTGCATACACGTTCGCAAGCCTCTGGATGTACATTCTCGGCATCGAAATTGCGGGCATCGGTGCGAACAACAACATCGCGCAGGCCATCCTCCTTGCAGGCCTCGGCATCCCGGGCATCATCATCGTGGTGCTCTCTACCGTCACGACGAACTTCCTCGCGGCCAATTCCGCAGGCGAATCCTCAAAGGCGATTTACGGCAAAATCAACCCGAAGATTGCAGGCGTTATCGTGAGCCTCCTGAGTGCGGTCCTCGCCATCTCGGGAATCATGGAACACTACATCAGCTTCCTCTACCTGATTGCCTCGGTATTCGCGCCCATGGCAGCCGTGTTGCTCGTCTCGTTCTACTTCGGGAAGGTTGGCGCAGTCGATGCCCGCGAAAACAGCGCACGCGCCGCATCTCTCGGATTCTGGCTCTGGAACCTTTTCTCTTGGCTTGCGGGTTTCATTGTCTATCAGGTCGCCGAGCACCTTGATTCCGTGCCGCTCGGCCCCACACTCCTCGCCGTTATCGTATCGGCCGTATTTGCCTATGCACGCGTGCTATTCCGCGGCATCCATGGCAGGCAATAATTTCTAAATTATAACTCGCTATGCCACAGAAGAAGATTGCCCTCATCAACGATATCACCGGATTCGGCCGCTGCTCGGTTGCCGTCATGGCTCCCGTCATCTCGGCCATGAAAATCCAGGCGGTCGCGGTACCCACGGCAATACTTTCTACGCATACGCAGTTCCCCAAGTATTTCTTTGACGATTACACCTCCAAAATGCGCGACTACATCCAGACCTACAAGGACCTGGACATGAGTTTTGACGCCATCGCGACGGGGTTCCTCGGCTCCGAGGAACAGGTGGACATCGTCATCGACTTCATCAGGACTTTCAAGAAGAAGGGCGTGTTCACGCTGGTCGACCCGGTGATGGGCGACTACGGCAGGCTCTACACCACGTACACGCCGGAACTTTGCGAAAAGATGCGCGCGCTCGTGCATTACGCCGACATCCTCACGCCGAACCTCACCGAACTCTGCTCGCTTACAGGTTCCGATTACCGCGACGGGAAACTCTCTCCCGCCGAAATCGAGAACATGTGCAGGACGCTTGCCGAACAGGGCCCCGAACACATCGTGGTGACGGGAATTCGCTACAGCAGCAAGCAGATCATGAACTACGTGTACAGCAAGGGCGAAGAGGCTAAAATCGTGATGGCCGACCGCATCGGCGGCGACCGCAGTGGCACAGGCGACGTGATAAGCGCAGTGATTGCGGGCATGTACCTGAACGGCCACGATTTTTACGAGTCGGTGAAGAAGGCTGCCGAATTCGCGTCCAAGTGTATTGAATATTGTGTACAAAATAATGTTCCCGAACACTGGGGCCTGAGCGTCGAGATGTACCTTCGCGACCTCATAGAAGATTAAAGGGGGGCCAAATGATAGTTTATACCGTGACAGGAAAAGTCGGCCAGGCCGGCTATTTGGATATCGCGAACAGCGGCGACATTGCTGGCAAGAACATCTACGTGAACATGACGAACCGTTGCCCGTGCAGTTGCGTGTTTTGCCTGCGCCAGACGAAGAAGATGATGGAAGGCAATTCGCTCTGGCTCAAGGAAGGTGAACCGAGCGTCGAGCGCGTGATGGAAATTTTCGACGCATACGACCTGAACGCAATCAACGACCTTGTTTTTTGCGGGTTCGGCGAACCGCTTGAACGCCTGCACGACGTGTGCGAGGTGATTGACAGGCTCAAGGCGAAGTACCCGAAGCTCAAGGTGCGTGTGAACACGAACGGCCTTGCGAACCTGATCCACGGCAAGGATATCACGCCCGAACTCGAAGGTCGCTTCGACACAGTATCCATTTCGCTGAACGCCCCCAACGCCGAAGAATTCCTCGCACTCACGCGCTCCAAGTTCGGCATCAAGTCTTACGATGCGCTCAAGGAATTCGCCGTGCTAGCGAAGGCCCACGTGAAGAACGTCGTCATGACCGTCGTCGAGAAGGTGATGCCCGAAGAAAAGATCGAGATTTGCCGCAAACTGTGCGATGAACTCGGCGTCACGCTACGCGTGCGTCCGTTCGAGGAGTAAATGCTAACCTGGTGCGGAGAATGCTGATGTTGCGTTTGATTGTAATGTGTTTGGCGGTGGCGCTTGCCTGCACGAATTCGTTTGCGGCGAAGTCCGGCGCAAAATCTAAACCAGCAAAAGCATCGTCCGCAAAGTCGAAGCCCGCGAAAACGGCCTCTAAATCCAAGGCGCTCGAGTTCAAGGACCCGCGCGACAAGCAGACTTACCGCCTCGTGAAAATTGGCGACCGCACCTGGTTCGGCGACAACTTGAATTTCGAGTCCGAAGGCAGCTACTGCCTCGATGACGACGACAACAACTGCATGGCGTATGGCCGCCTCTACACGTGGGATGCCGCCCGCAGTGCGTGCCCTTCCGGTTTCCGCCTGCCGAAGCACGAAGATTTCGAGAGCCTCTGGAACGCAGCCGGTGGCGACTACAATGCGGGCTACCTGCTCAAGACAAACTATGGATGGAAGGGCGACACCAACGGCAACGATACGCTCAAGTTCGGTGCCATGCCTGCCGGCAATCGCTTTGACGACGCCACCTACGGCAACCTTGCCAAGTTTGCCTTTTTCTGGAGCTCGGATGATGCTCTGGAAGATATCGGGCAGGGCGAAGCCCGCGTTTGGTACCTCACGAACAAGTCGATGGCCTTCGGCTACACTTCGAAATCAAAAGTTTTCGGTTTTTCGGTGCGTTGCGTCAAATAGAGCGTTTTTCCTTGCTTTATTGTAAAATTTCAATCGCTTTTACAACGTTTTTTGGGTTAAAGCATCGCAATGTTTCTTTTTTTATTTATTTTTATGGAAACACACAAAAAAGGAAGAACATATGAAGAAAAAACTTTTCCCCCTCCTTGGATCCCTCCTGCTTTGCGCAGGCTGTGAAATTACGGTAACGGATAACACCGAAATTAGCGAACCCTCTGACACTCCGGTATCTCTTGGTCAGCTTCCCAAGGATTACTATATCAAGGACCTGATGGCCTACACTTGGTCTGACGGTGCTGGTCAGGCAACAGTTTATTCCTCGACCTGTAAGGAAGAGAATTATGAACTCGTCTGGAAGGCCGACAATCAGAAGGAATATGTCGTCACCTTCTATGATTACCCCTCTCGTGACTCTCTCGAAATGATGATTGGTGCTGCAAGCTTCGGCATGTACTATGATGCCGACATGAGCAATCCGTATCCGGCAGGCCGTATCTACCAGGCCGACCAGATTAACAAGGATGCCATCAGCGGTTTCGTTATCGGCTACGACACCTATGCCAGCGTAGGCTTCATCAACACGGAATGCCCTGTCGAAGATCTCGATTTCGCTGACGAAATCATGGACTTCCTCAAGATCAATGCAAATGACCAGGTAAGTTACAACTGCAATACGGTCACTGCTGCTGGCGTAGATATCAAGCTCGTGTCCAACAAGCCGACCTCCGTTTCTTACTCCATTTCGTTCGAAGGCAACAAGTGTGACATCACCGAAACGCTCCGTTTCGCCTTCTATGAAGATGACTGCAAGGCCGCTTACGATGACTTCCTGATTGACGCAGAAGCCGAACCGGGCCTCCGCTTCGACATGAACGATTACAGCTACAGCCTCGAAACCGAGAGCCTCCGCTGCCTCGACAACCTCCTCGACGACTTCTACATGGACGCCCCGCTCTTCAAGGGCAAGAAGGTCGAAAAGAGGAGCGGCAAGGAATTTGCCAAGTTCCTCAACAAGATGTCGAAGAAGATCCGCAAGTAGTCTAAACGGCAAAGCTTGATAAAGGGATTCCCCGGAATGGGGAATCTCTTTTTTTGTTAGATTTGAAACGATGCCGCAATCTGTCCGCAACATTGCTATACTCGCGCATGTCGATGCCGGAAAGACGACCCTTTCCGAGCGTATATTGTTTGCGGCGGGCGAGGTGCGCAGGCCGGGAAAGGTCGAAGAGGGCCTTGCCACGATGGACTACATGCCCGAAGAAAAGGAACGCGGCATCACCATCGAGAGCGGAGTCGCGCACTTCGAGTGGAAGAACATCTGGTTCAACTTTATCGATACGCCGGGGCATGTGGATTTCGGTGCCGAAGTCGACATGGCGCTCTCGGCCGTGGAAGGCGCCGTGCTCGTGGTGAGTGCGGCAAGCGGGGTCGAAACGCAGACGGTCGCCGCTTTCAAAAAGTTGCGCGAGGCGGGAGTGCGGACCATCCTGTTCGTGAACAAGCTCGACAATCCCGACTATTCGCTTGACGAAACTCTCATCAACATCGAAGAAATCCTGGGCGTGCGTCCGGTGCTGATGACGCTTCCGCAATACGAGAACGGTCGCATGTCGGGGGTGCTCGATGTGCTCAGCCAGAGCAGACTCGTCCATTCGGAAACGGGCGAGGAAGTGGTCGATGACGGCTGGAATGTCGAAGACGGATGGGACGGTTCTCAGGAACTCAAAAAACATTATGTCGAAGCGTCCGAGTTCGCGAGCAATTTCGACGACGAGGTGCTGAAGCTTGCCGTTGATGGTAAACGCGTTCCGCCCAAGACGCTGCTGCGAGGCCTCAAGGCGCTTGCCAATAGCGATGATTATGCGCTCTGCTATGCGGGTTCTGCAATGGAAGGCTACGGCGTGCGGAGCCTTGTCACAGCGCTTTCTTTCTTCTTGCCCGAACCGCCCGTATTTGCCGATGGCGAACTCGGACAGGTGATTCGCTTGCGCTATTTCAAGGGCGTGGGCGAAATTTCGCTGTTCCGCAGCCATGCCGACATGGAGCGCAAGGCGTGGCCCGCGGGTTTTGAGTTCTCGCGCCTCAAGGCGAACTTGCTGCAGCCTGTCGACGAAATCCGTTCGGGCGATATTTACGCGATGCGCACCCCGTTCGAGACAGAACTCGGACAGGTCATCTATGCGGATGGCACTTCGCCCTCGCCGCAGGCCGAAGCGGCGTCCGACGATGACATGCCGACCTCCATCCGCGACAAGTACCAGCCGCTTTTGCAGACGCGCGTGGAATGCCTCGGTTCCGAGGACTACCACCATGTGGAAAAGAGCCTCAATACGCTTGGCCGCATGGATCCCAGTTTCCGCGTGCAGAAGGACGATGGCGGATTCTGGTACCTGCATACCGTGGGCGAGGTGCAGCTCGATGTGTTGCTTGCCCGCCTCAAGCGCGAATTCGGTTGTGAAGTCAAAGCAGGTAGCCCCGAAGTCCGCTGGCAGGAGCGCCTGTGCCGTAACGTGGGCCCTGTCGAAAATACTTTCCAGCTTGGCCCGCACAAGATTTCGATCAAGCTTTCGGCGACGCCGCTCGAAGGTGATGCGCATGATATCCGCCTTTCCGCCGAATTTTTGGAGACGGCTCCCCGCGAAATTCTGGCGGGCGTCCGTTCGGCTCTCCTGGAATCAACCGAGGTGGGAATCCTTGGCAAGGGAGCCCTTGTCGGTGTTTGCTTCGAAGTCCATGAATTTACATGGACCGAGGGGGCCTTGCCGCCCATGATCAAGAAGGCGTGTGCCGATGCAGTGACCAAGCTAATCAAGCCTGCCGATGTGGAACTTTACGAGCCCATCATGGAACTTTCGCTGGAATGCCCCGTGAACTTTGCGGGTCTTGTCACCGGCGATATCCAGGCCCGCGACGGCAAGGTGAAGGAAATCGGCGGTGATGGCAAGATACACTTCTTGAAGGCGGATGTGCCGCTGCGGAAAATCTTCGGTTACGCTACCGGCGTGCGCAGCATCAGCAAGGGCACTGCGCTCTACAGCATGAAACTGCTTGGTTACAAGCCTGCGACGGTTTGATATATATTTAGGCTATGAACAATAAAATCCCCAATCCAAATACAGTCCACCCGATTGCTGGCTACGACAAGGAAATCTACGTCAAGCCTACCATCAAGAACCCGAACATCATCGTCGGGGATTTTACCTACATCGCCGACTCGGAATTTGAAAGCCACGTGACGCACCATTACGACTTTATCGGCGACAAGCTCATTATCGGGAAGTTCTGCCAGATTGCCGCGGGCGTAGAATTTGTAATGAACGGGGCGAACCACCAGATGAACGCCGTTTCCACATTCCCGTTCTACACGCTAGAAGGCTGGAACATGAAACCGCCTGCCGCTGGCGACATGCCGTTCAAGGGCGATACCGTCATTGGGAACGACGTGTGGATTGGGCAGAACGCGACTATTTTGCCTGGCGTGCATATTGGCGACGGTGCCATCATTGGTGCAAACAGCGTCGTCGGCAGCAACGTGGAACCCTACGCGGTCGTGGTCGGGAATCCTGCTGAAACAATCCGTCACCGCTTTGACGGCGAATTGACTTCGCTGCTGCTAAAGTTCAAATGGTGGGACAAACCCGTTGAAGAAATCAACGCGTTGATTCCCTTGCTGACGAACGGCGATTTGGAGGCCGTAAAGCGGGAGTTGAAAAAAAGGATGGTGTAAGTCCTACATTCTTGCGGCTTTCGCGCGGCGCCTGAAGTGCTCGATGAGCGGGGCAACGGTTTCCTTGAAGTCGTCGTGGGTCTCGATGCGCACGAAGTCAATCGACATGCGTTGGAACAGTTCCTTGGTCGCCTTGCCCTGGCGCTTTGCCTCGCGGGCGAACGCCTCGCGGAATGCCGCATCGCCGGTGTCAATCAATAGTGTTTCGCCCGTCTCGGGGTCTTCGAGCTCCACGAGGCCTGCGGGCGGGAGTTCCATTTCGCGCGGGTCCACCACGGAGACCGCAAGCACGTCGTGGCGCTTGCGAAGAATCTTGAAGGCGTTCTCGAAACCTTCGTCCAGAAAGTCGCTCATCACCACGACCACGGCACGGCGGTTCAGAATCTTGCCTGCATACTCCAGCGCCACCTGCGTGTTCGTGCCGTGGTGCTCCGGCTTAAAATAAAGGATTTCGCGGATGAGTCGCAGCACGTGCTTGCGGCCTTTTTCCGGCGGTATGAACAGTTCGACCTGGTCCGTATAAATTAAAAGCCCCACCTTGTCGTTGTTCTTGATGGCGGCGAAGGCGAGGAGTGCGGTGAGGGTCGCCATGACCTCTCCCTTCATCTGCTTGCCGGAACCGAACTCCGAACTGCTGGACGCGTCGACCATCAAAAGCATGGTCATTTCGCGCTCTTCGATAAACTTCTTCACGTAGGGCGTGCCGGTACGAGCGGTCACGTTCCAGTCGATGGTACGCACGTCGTCGCCCGGCATGTACTCGCGGACCTCGCTGAACTCCATACCGTTTCCCTTGAACGAACTGTGGTAGGCGCCGGTCATCACGGTGTCGAGCGTGCCGCGAACGCTGAGCTCGATGCGGCTGACGGTCTTTAGAACTTCTTTATCAAGCATTATTTTGTCATGCCCGCCTTGATCCTATCGGCCTTTGGCCTCCAGGATGACAGGGCATCTCCATTTTCTCATGTGAATATACAAAATTCGTGCGCGAAAGTCCAAAAAAAGAACTCCCGGCGTAAACCGGGAGCCCTCTAAGGAGAACAACGATTGGAGTACATTCTTAATCGATTAGCCGACGGTCAGCTTGCGGGCTGCGGCCTGGGCCTTCTTCGACAAGTCGAATTTCAAGATGCCGTTTTCGAGCGATACCTTGATGTTCTCGGTGTCGATGTCGTCGGCCAAGCGGAAGCTGCGCTCGAAGGTGAACTTCTCGTCCTTGCTGCGGACACGCGTCGCCTTGACGGTGATGATGTTCTTTTCGACCTGGATGTCCATGTCTTCTTTCTTCACGCCCGGGAGCTCGACTTCCAATGCGAACCCGTTTTCGGTCTCGTAGTAGTCGGCCTTCGGCGTGTAGGTGCATTCGCCCTTGGCGGCTTCGGCGTTGAAGTTGTCAAGGAAGTTCTGGATGCCATAGAATGCGGTCGGGAGAATCTGTGCGTTGATCATAATTTTACCTCTTTTGTTGCGGGCCCTTTTGGCGGGAACCCATTGTTTTTTGTCTTCGCACTACTATAAGCGAACTCCGTGCCAAAACGGGTGACTGATGCATCCGGAAACGAAAATCTGCCATTTTTTGAAGAAAATCGACAGTTTTGCGCTAAAGCCGTGCCAAAACCATGGCAGCCTATTTCATAAAAAAACATGCCGGTTTCACGTGCGAAACGCCGGCATTTATCATTTTGAAAAGTCGCAGAGGTAAAAAAGAAACGGCCCCCCGATGAAGGGGGACCGCTTGGGTTGGTTATGGAGGTACTCTTTAGAACTGTTCGAAGAACTTGCGGACTTCTTCGGGCACCCAGGTTTGTTCCCAGTTCCAGCCGATGCTCATGTTGCCCGTGTCGTGGGCGGTCCACTGGTGGTTTCCGGGCCAGCTGCACCACTTGACGGGGAAGCGTTCGTCCACTTTCTTGAAATCGTAGCACACGTGGCCGGTGTTCCCACTGATTTCCTGCGGTTTTTCGCTGCTCGCGTCGGTGAAGTCGCCGTTCGCGTCGGCCTTGCCGTTCCTCTTCAGGATTCTCGGCAGTGCGCTGTTCTTGGCGCGGTTGTAGTCGCAGCGGTCGTCGTTCACGCCGTGCACGTTCATCCAGGCGATAGGCAGGTTCTTCATCGCGTTACCCTCGGGCAGCCAAATATTGTAGTCGGCCACGGCGTAGGTGGCCGCTGCGCGGACCCGGCTCTGCATGTCCTGCATCAGCGAGTAGCTGAACATGGCTCCGTAGCTGAACCCGGTGATGAACACGCGGCTCGTGTCGATACAGTAGTTCTCGTTCAGGGTGGTGAGTGTCTGGGCGAAAAAGTCATGGTCGGCCTGGCCCTTGCTCCATAGGCCGCCAATCGCATCGAGAGAGACGAAGATGTAGTCGCCGTTCTTGTCGAGCACCTGCTGGCCGTAGTAGGGCGTGGGGTGGTCGTAGTCGGGGTCGTGGTGCACAAAGTCTTCGCCTTTGCTGCCGTAGCAGTGCAGCGCGAATAGCACCTTGTGCGGCTTCTTGTTGTCGTAGTTCTTGGGCAGGGTGACGAAGTAGGTGCGGTTGTCGCTGCCTACCCGGATCTGGAACTGGTCGCCGTTCTCGACGCTCTTGACCTTTTGCAGCTTGGAATTGGAGCCGCAGCCCTTGCTGGGCGTGGGGTCGTTACCGATTGCATAGCCGAACTTGAACTGGGGTGCGGTCTTTACGAGCTTGACATCGAGCGTGGTGTCGAGAGTGCCGAGGGGGACCGTGAGCGTGTCGAAGCCTTCGGCCACGAAGCGGATGGATTCGCTCTGCTGCACCTGTTTCAGGAGGGCGCGGCCTTCGCTGTCGAGGGAATTGGTGTAGGAGCCGTTCGCGTTGAAGCGGAGGGTCTGTGTCGCGCTTCCCAGGGTCACCTTGGCGAAATACGTGCCCTTGGCCTTCACGCCGGAGGTGAGGTCCACCTGGCCTGCGCCATAGAGGGTCTGGGCGAACACCCGGTTTCCGAGCGAGTTGAAAATCATGACCTCGACGGGCTTGCTGCCGCTCTGCGCATAAGAGAGGATTCCGTTGCTTATGCCGATGTAGCCGGCGGTGGCGCCTGTAACCGGCCTGATTCCCGTTTCCTCGTCCTCGTGGATGGTAAACTTGCCCTGGTCGTCGGTCGTAGCGGTCTTGCCTTCCTTGAGGAGGCTCGCTGTGGCGCCCTTGATGGCTTTGCCCTGGTCATCGGAAACGGTTCCCGATACGGTATATGCAGAAACGGTCCCGCAGAATGCGAAGAGGCATGCTGCCGTGAAAAGACTGAAACCCTTGATTGTCATGAACACTCCTTTTCCCAAAAAACTATTAGGAACTACACCTTGCAATAAACTAATCTAAATCGTGACATATGAAATGTCGTGTGCTCGCCCGCCCTATTCATGGATGAATTGTCTACAAAAACAAATTTACAGGGATAAAGAAACGGCCCCCCGATGAAGGGGGACCGCTTGGGTTGGTTATGGAGGTACTCTTTAGAACTGTTCGAAGAACTTGCGGACTTCTTCGGGCACCCAGGTGTTCTGCCAGTTGCCGTTGTCGTAGGCGGTCCACTGGTGCTGACCGTTCCAGCTGCAGAACTTGACCGGGAAGCGTTCGTCGACGGTTGTGAAATCATAGCAGAGGTGGCCGGCGCCGCCGACTTCCTTCGGCTTTTCTGCGCTGGCATCGGTAAAGTTGCCATCTGCATCGGCCTTACCGTTGTTTTTGAGGATGCGCTTGAGTGCACTGTCACGAGCGCGGTTGTATTGGCAGGTGCCGTCGTTCTTGCCGTGCACGGCCATCCAGGCGATAGGCTTGCCCTTGTTCTGCGGCAGGTAGATATTGTAGTCGGCCGTTGCATACACGGCCACGGCGCGCAGGCGGTGCTGCATGTCCTGGGCCATGGAGTTAGTGACCATGGCGCCGAAACTGAAGCCCGTCATGAAGATACGGGTGGTATCGATGCAGTAATTCTCTTCGAGAGTCGTAATCAGCTGGTCAATGAACTTGTGGTCCTTGTCGCTGCTGACACTCCACGGCATGCCATCGGTATCGCCACGCGGGGCGACAAAGATGTAGTTGCCTTCCGTATCAAGCTTCTGCTGGCCGTAGTACGGAGACGGATGGTCCTGGTCCGGATAGTGGTGGACGAAGTCCTCGGCGTTAGAGCCCATGCAGTGCATGGCGAAGAGCAGCTTGTAAGGTTTCTTGTTGTCGTAGTTCTTCGGTAGCGTGATGAAGTATTCGCGGTTGTCGCTGCCCACTCTCATTTCGAAGCGGTCGCCGTTTTCGACGCTCTTGGTCTTCTGCAGCTTTGACGTCGTGCCGCAACCCTTACTCGGGCGCGGGTCGTTCTTCAATGCGTAGCCGAAGGTGAACTGTTCTTCGCCGCTGGTTATCTTGTTGAGGAAAATGTTGAGATTCGTGTCGAGCGTGCTGAGCGCCATGGAGAGCGTGTCGTAGCCGTCGGCGGAGATGATGAGTTTTTCTCCCGGTTGGACTTCCTTCAGCAGGGCACGGCCTTTGCTATCGAAGGAATTGGTGTAGGTTCCGTTTGCGCTGAAGCGGATGGTCTGCTTCACGCTGCCCATGGAAACCTTCGCAAAGTAGGTTCCTTTCGCCTTCACTCCGGAGGAAAGGTCCACCTGGCCTGCGCCATAGAGGGTCTGGCCAAACACGTTGTTGCCCATGGCGTCAAAAATCTTGACCTGGATGGGGTTGCTCCCGTTCTGGGAGTAAGAGAGGATTCCCGAATTGATGCTGATGTAGCCTGGGGCCTGCATGGGGTGCAGCGCGTCGGGCGGCGGGGTAATTGTATCCTGTTCGTCTTCGTGAATGGTGAACTTGCCTTCCGCATCTGTTGTCGCGGTCTTGTTCTCCTTGAGAAGCTGGACCTTGGCTCCGCTGATGGCGGGGCCGTTTTTGCTACCGTCGGTGACGGTGCCGCTTAGGGTGTATGCGGATGCGGCAGATACCGCGAGGGCTACTCCAATAACCAGAAGATTCTTCATCTTCAACTCTCCTTTTTTTAGAATATCCCAATACTCCACCCTCAAATCTACCCATATTTATGTTTAAATCCACCGCATGTAAATTTTAGTTTATGGATAAATTGTCCACGTTATTTTGAGAATCGAAACGCGAAAAAATGAAAAACATGAAAAAAAGAACGCCGCTTTTTCCGGCGTTCCTGAATTTTTTTTTGGTGCCTTGGAACTAGTCCAGCTTGCCCTGGTACAGGTCGAGCACCTTACGGGCGAGCAGGCTTGTGTATTTCGCGTTCACGAGCGTTACCTGCGCCTTCTCGAGGTTGTTCTTCTGGGTGAGGTAGTCGGTGTAGGTGAGTGCGCCCGCGCCCCGCTGTTCCTCGGCGACTTGGAGTGCCTCGTTCTCGGCTTCCACCTGGAGGATTGCCGCCTTCCACTGCATGTCGGCGCTCACCGCGTTCAGGTAGAGCTTCTCGATGTTGTTCTCGAGGTTCTTTGCGGTCTCTTGCATGCCGAGCTGCGCTTCCGATTCGCTGACCTGCGCGAGGAGCACCTTGTTGCTTGTGGACCCACCGTCGTAAATGGGGATGTTGATGCCGAGCGATACGGAATTCTGCCAGCCGTACTTGAGCTGGTCGCCGTATGCGCCCGACTCCCAAGCCTGGAGGCCCGTGCTGGAGTTTGCGCCGAGCGTTACCGTGATGGAACTTCCCTTGCCCGCAACCTCGGTGTTCTTCTTCGCCGCGCGAACCGAGACGCTATCGGACTTGAGGCCCGGGTGCTGCTCCCTGACCGCCTTCTTGAGGTCGGCGAGCGCGGGTAGCGGTTCGAGCGAGTCGGGGGAGGCGATGGAAGATTCCGGCGCGGAGATGTCGAATTCGGCGTCGTCGCCCAGTTCCAGCAGCTGCCGGAGCGTTGTCTTCGCGGTACTTACCGCAAGCTGCGCCGAGAGTTGCGCCACCTGCTTCTGCAGCACGTTGGACTGGCTCTGCGTGAGGTCCTTCTTGGTGATGGAACCCGCCTCGAAAAGCTTGCCGTAGTGCTCGAATTCCGCCTGCGAGAGTTCCACGGATGCGTCTGCGGTACGGAGGTTCTCCTGTGCGGCGAGGAGGCTCATGTAGGCGTTCAGCACGCCTTCCTGGATGCTGCGTTCGGTCTGCTTTGTGGCGAGTGCGGCGGACTGCTTCTTGAGCTGGTTCACTTCGACGGTGGCGCCGCTCACCCCGCCGTCCCAAAGCGTGTACGAGCCCGAAATTCCGAGGCTCAGGCGGTAGTGGTCTTCGTTGTGGACAAAGGGGTGGTCGTAGAGCGTGTTCTGGATGCTGGCCGAAACGGTGGGGCGGTTGCCGATGCTTGCCTGCTTGATGTTGATTTCGGCCTGCTGTTCGCGGAGTTTCGCGGTCTCGAGCGAGAGGCTCTTTTCCTTCGCCTGCTTGAGGCATGCGTCAAGCGTCCAGGTGTCGGCCTGGGCGAGGGTTGCCGTCATGAGGGTCGCGAGAATGATAGCCTTTCTGTTGTTCATGCCATTTAGATGCGCGGATGCAACGGTGCGTTGCGTGTCCGGGGTGTATAAGATAAAAAAAACAGAAACGGAAAAGGCCCGGACGATGCCGGACCTCTTCGAGTGGACGGTACTGGATTTGAACCAGTGACCTCTGCCGTGTGAAAGCAGCGCTCTAAACCAACTGAGCTAACCGTCCAAAATGGTAGCGCAAATATAAAAAAGGTGCTTGACCTTGTCAAGGGGTGACTACAGGTACTTGTCCTCGGCGCCGCGGAGGATGGTAAGGAACTCGGCCGGGGTCTTGGCGGCGATGAGGTCCTTGCGCACGTTGCCGTCGGCCAGGAGGCGGCTTACGGAAGACAGCGCCTTGAGGTGGGGGCCCACGGTGTTGCCCGGGCTCACGATGAGGATGAGCAGGTAGACCGGTTCGCCGTCGAAGGAAGCGAAGTCGAGACCGTTCTCGACAGTGGCGGCCACCATGCACATGCGGTCTACATAGTCGATCTTTGCATGGGGGACGGCCAGCCCGCAACCGATACCGGTGGAGCGACTCTGCTCGCGGTTCCAGACGGCTTCGAAAATCTCGTCGCGGTGTTCAAGTTTGTAGGCGCTGCAGAGCGTGTCGACGAGCTCGTTGAGGATGTCCTCCTTCGTCTTGCTCGCAGAGTTGATCAAGATGCAGTTGTCTACGAATCTTTCAGAAAGTCGCATTTTGTTTTTCCTTATTCTATCCCACCAAACTTATATTTTAGAAAAATTTAACACAAATTTCGAGATTGTATTCATAAAATAATTTTTGGACCCTGCGAAGAGGGGCCGAAATGTCGAATTATTAGAATTTTGACAGCAAATCTGCAGTTTCGAAAGGCGAATTCAGGTTTTCGAGTTCCCTGATGGCCTTTTCCATGCGCGCGACGTCCACCTGGCCGGGGGCCTGCGCCTGCCCGATTGACCCGTAGGTGAGGTTCGCCCCCTCCTTGAGCGACCAGATGCGGCTCGCCTTGCCCGTTTCGCCCATCCCGAACGCGGCGAAGAGCTCGAAATTCTGCGAATGGATGCGCGCGAACTTGTACAGGCGCTCGCAGTCGGTTTCGCTGTTGCTCATGGCGGCAATCTTCAGGCCGTCGGCCTTCATGCGCAGGCAGTCGCGGGCGAAGTCGTCCAGTTCCTGCAGGTTCGGAATGCGCAAAAAATTGTGCTGCGATACGAGAATCTTTGTCTTGCGGAGGTCGGCGAGATTCTTGAGGTTCTTGAAGTCGTACAGGCAGTCCTGCTCCAGGTCGAGCCATTCGGGCACATCGCCTTCGGCAAGAATCTTTGACCAGAGCGGGATGCGCGAGTACGCGTCCTTGTCGGGGAACCTGCCGCCGTCCCGTTCCAGGCGGATGGTGCCTACCTGCATGGCGCCCGGGGCAATCTTCTTCACGCGCCTTGAAAGCGCGGGCCATTCCTTTTCGGGAAAGAAGTCGTAGCGGATTTCGAGCGCGTTGCATGCCTCGATGTCCAGGAACACGGGGTTCATGGAGTCTTCTTCGATGGCGGAGAGGACTTCGGGGCCGATGAGGCCGACCAGGATTTTTTCGTTGCTCGCGGGCATACGTTAAATATAGGAATTTGGCGCTTTACAATCCGTGCTTTCGGGACGATAATAAAATGAAATTTCTAAATTATACCCGAACAAAAAGGATTTATTATGGCCGATTGCAACGAAAAGAAAGAAAACCAGACTCCGGAAATGATGAAGAAGGCGGAAGAATTCCTCGCCTCCAAGCGCCGCATCTTCTTGTGGGGCGGCGTCGATGACGAGAGCGCCGAACGCATCGTGAAGCAGCTCCTGTACCTGGATTCCCTGAACCACGAAGACATCGTGTTCTTCATCAACAGCCCGGGCGGCGTGATTTCTAGCGGTCTCGCCATCTACGACTGCATGAACGCCATCCAGAGCGACGTCGTGACGGTCTGCTGCGGCCAGGCTGCTTCGATGGGGGCGGTCCTCCTCACTGCCGGTGCGAAGGGCAAGCGCGTTGCATGGCCGAACGCCCGCATCATGATTCACCAGCCGCTCATTCACGGCGAGATTGTGGCTCCCGCGAGCGACATCCAGATCCAGGCCGAAGAAATGCTGCGTATCCGCGGCATCACGGGCAAGATCCTTGCCGAGACCTCGGGCCACACGATCGAGGAAATCGACCGCGACACCGAACGCGACAACTTCATGAGTGCCGAAGAGGCCAAGGCCTACGGCCTGGTCGACAAGGTCGAGAGCCTCGTCTAACGGCGCGTTAAAGGATTCTAGAAATGGGCCTGTTTTCTGCCATCAAGAGCGGTCTTGCAAAGACGCGCGACGCCCTCATGGGCGAACTCAAGGGCATTGTCGGCGCGGGCAAGATTACCGACGACACGCTCGAGGAACTCGAGGAACACCTGATCAAGGCAGACGTGGGCGTGGAAGCCGCGTTCCTGCTGACGGATGCCCTCCGTGAACAGGCGCTGGGCAAGTCGCTCACCACCGAGCAGGTGCTCGACATCATGCGGAGCGAGGCGGAGCGCTTATTGAAGGACCCGCCGCCGTTTGAACTCAAGGGCAAGCCGCACGTGGTTCTCGTGATTGGCGTGAACGGCGCCGGCAAGACGACTACGATTGGCAAGCTCGCCGCCCGCTGGATAGGCGAAGGCAAGAAGGTGATGATTGCGGCCTGCGACACGTTCCGCGCCGCGGCCATCGAACAGCTGGAAACATGGGCGCAGCGTAGCGGTGCAGAATTCGTGAAGCACCAGGAAGGGAGTGACCCGGCAGCCGTCGCGTTTGACGCGTGCCAGGCCGCCGTCGCCCGCGGGTGCGACGTGGTGCTGATTGATACCGCCGGCCGCCTGCACAACAAGGACTACCTGATGGAAGAGCTCAAGAAGATAGTCCGCGTGGTGAAAAAGGTGAACCCGGATTTTCCGCACGACATGTGGCTCGTGATTGACGGCAATACCGGACAGAATACCATCAACCAGACGAAGATTTTCAACCAGAGCTTCCCCCTGACGGGCCTCGTGGTCACCAAGCTCGACGGGACTGCGCGTGGAGGTGCCGTGCTCAGCATCGCAAGTTCGCTCCAGATTCCCATCCGCTGGATTGGCATGGGCGAGCGCATCGACCAGCTGGTGCCCTTCAGCAAGGCCGAATACGTGGAAGGCCTTTTCGAGAACGCGCTGGAAGAGAAAAACTGACGGAGCGGATTGCGATGGCGTTGCCGGTGCGAAAATTCCTTGTTCCTCTATGCTGCGCATTTGCGCTCCTGGCGGGCTGCTCCGACGATGCCCCTTCGGTCGATAAGAAACTGGTGAAGGCGTTCGTCGAGGTGCGGATGGCCGAACAGGCCTATGGCAAGGAGGCTCCGAACGTGAGACTGGCGCGCCGGACTATCCTTCAGAAATACGGCTACGACACGGAGTCGTTTGCGGCTGCCTGCGACAAGGTGCTTGAAAATCCCGAAAGCTGGGTCCCGTTCCAGCAGGCCGTGGTGGAACATGTCGATTCCCTGCTTGGGATTCCGAAACAGCCCAAGGATGACAAGAAAAAGGGGAAGAAAAAGTGAGCCCGCGCCGCCTCTCCATCGCTGGCCTCGTCTGTGCGGTTCTGCTGGTCCTTTCGGTTCCGGCATTGTCAGCCGTGCCCATGCAGAAGCCCCAAGTCCATTGGATGAGCTATTCCAAGGCCCTCGAAAAGGCGAAACAGAATCCGAAGCTCATCTTCGTGGACCTGTATGCGGACTGGTGTCTCCCTTGCCGAGTCATGGATGCGAACGTCTATTCCGACTCGACGGTCGCCTCTCTCCTGAACGGCAAGTTCTATGCGGTGAAGCTTGACGTGGAATCCAAGGAAAAGATTACGTGTGACGGCGAGCATAAGATTGTGAAGGATTGCATGACCCAGGTGTGGGAATTGAGCACTTTGCCGTCGTTCGTGCTGCTCGCTCCCAAGGGGCTTTCTATATTGACAGTGACGGATTCCATGAGTCCGCAGGAAATGCAGTCTCTCCTGTACCAGTTTTTGGCGAAGGAAGAGGAATGGAGCAAGCGATGAACGAACAGGTCCTTTTTTACATACAGGTTGCCTACTGGGTGCTGTTCTTCTTGCTTGCGCTTTGTTACGGGATATTCCCGGTGACGCTCCCGTTCGTGAGTGAACTGTTCAAACGCCGCCGTCGCCACATAGACGAACATTTCGAATTGCCGAATGTCTCGCTCCTCATATCTGCGTTCAACGAGGAAGGCGTCATCGAGAGGAAAATCCAGAATATCCTCGAAATCGACTATCCCAAGGAAAAACTCGAGGTGCTGATTGGCGACGATGGCTCTGCCGACCGCACCGCGGAGATTGTCGCGCGCTACGCCGACAAGGGCATTACCCTCGTGAAGGCGCCGAAGAACGCGGGCAAGGCGGCGATGCTCAACCGTCTGCAGAAAATTGCGAAGGGCGATATCCTTGTATTCTGTGACGCGAACACGATGTTTTTCCCGAACGTGGTCCGCAAGTTGGTGGAACCCTTCAAGGACAAGAAAATCGGTTGCACCTGCGGTCACCTGATTCTTTCGGACAAGAGCGGGACCATGCTTGGACAGGGCGAAAGTTCGTACTGGGACCTGGAATCCGAAATCAAGAAATTCGAGGGGATCCTGGACCGGCTCATCGGCGGTAACGGCGCCCTCTATGCCATCCGCCGGGAACTCTATACGGAACTGCCCGTAAAGAAGAGCGTCATGGACGACTTCTTCATTACGACGAAGATTCTCCAGAAAGGTTATTTCTGCACGTTTGTCGCGAGCGCCATCGGAACGGAGCAGACGTCGAAGGAAGGGAGCGGCGAGTTCCGCCGCAAGGTGCGTATCGGGCGGGCGAACTTCAACTACCTGCTTTCTTACCTGCCGCTCCTGAACCCGTTCAGGCCGCTGCTTGCCTACCTCTTCTTTTCGCACAAGATTCTGCGCTGGTTCTCCCCGCATATCATTATCCTCCTGTTCGTGCTGAATGCACTGCTGCTACCCCTGGGCTTGTTTTACCAGGTGTCGTTCGGTCTCCTTGTGCTCGCGTTCCTCATTTGCGTCACTAAGGCCGTGCCCAGCGCCTATTATTTCATGTCGATGAATTTCGCTCTCCTCAAGGGGTTCTTCCTTTCGTTCTCCCGCGAAAAGAGCGGCGGCTGGGCTCGCGAAGCCCGCAGCGACGAGTAGCTTATGAAAAAATTCCTGACTGCTATTTTGTTTGCGATTGCGTTTGCCGCGATTCCGGCGAACGCCTTCACGATGGATGTTCAGGGTGGAGTTGTAAACCATGTGAGTGAACTCTCGAAGTTCAACATGAGCTTTTACGGGCACCTGTGGTATCCTATCGACCAGATGCTCTTTGTGGGGTTTGGCGGCGGCTACCAGGAGCTTGATAACGTGGGCTATGTCCCTCTTTCCGGTAGCCTCTGGGTGCGCCTTCCTTTTGGGCGGCAGGTGATGCCGGTCGCGACGGGCGATATCGGATACATGATAGGTGAGCGCCACCAGATGTTCTGGCGTGCGTGCGGTGGCGTCGATATCAAGAACGGCGACTATTCTTCCATCCTGGTCATGGGCGGTTACGAATTTCTCAACCACGATGGGCACGGGTACGCCTTCTTGCAGATAGGTGTCCTGATAGAGCTGTAGCGAGATTGCCTTCCCGTTTTTGCAAACCGGAATCTGTTTGCACGAAAAAAGCCCCCTTTCGGGGGCTTCCTGATAATTGCGATAAGCGTTATTACAGCACGCCGTGAGCCTGGCGGGCGATCACGTCGAGCTGCTGTTCGCGCGTAAGCTTGATGAAACGCACCGCATAGCCGGATACGCGGATAGTGAAGTTCTGGTATTCTTCCTTCTCCGGGTGCTCCATCGCGTCCTTCAGCTTTTCGATGCCGAACACGTTCACGTTCAGGTGGTGGCTGCTCTTGCCGAAGTAGCCGTCGAGCACCTGCATGAGCTTTTCCGTGCGTTCGGTGTCATTGCTTCCGAGTGCGGCGGGGTTGATGGTCTGCGTATTGCTGATGCCGTCGAGGGCGTATTCATAGGGGAGTTTCGCCACCGAGTTGAGGCTTGCCAGCAGGCCGTTCTTTTCGGCTCCGTAGCTCGGGTTCGCACCCGGGGAGAGCGGTTCGCCTGCCTTGCGTCCGTCTGGGAGCGTGCCAGTCGCCTTGCCATAGACAACGTTGCTTGTGATAGTGAGGATGCTGGTTGTCGGCTCGGACTTGCGGTACGTGGGGTTCTGGCGGATTTTCGCCATGAACGTCTTGAGCAACCACACGGCGATATCGTCGGCGCGGTCGTCGTCGTTTCCGTAACGCGGAAAATCGCCTTCGATCTGGAAATCCTGGGCGAGGCCCGTTTCCTTGTCGCGGATGACCTTCACCTTTGCATACTTCACGGCGCAGAGGCTGTCGACCACGTGGCTGAAACCTGCAATGCCGGTCGCGAACGTACGGCGCACGTCGGTATCGATGAGTGCCATCTCGGCTGCCTCGTAGTAGTACTTGTCGTGCATGTAGTGGATGAGGTTCAGCGTGTTCACGTACAGGCGGGCAAGCCAGTCGAGGTAGAGGTCGAACTTGTGCACCAGCTCGTCGTAGTCGAGGTATTCGCTCGTGATGGGCGGGTACTCGGGGCCAATCTGCTGCCCCTTGCAAATCGCTTCGTCCTTGCCTCCGTTGATGGCGTAGAGGAGCGTCTTCGCGAGGTTCGCACGGGCACCGAAGAACTGCATTTCCTTGCCGGTCTGCGTGGCGGACACGCAGCAGCAGATGCTGTAGTCGTCGCCCCAGATGGGGCGCATCGTGTCGTCGTTCTCGTACTGGATGGCGCTTGTCTTCACCGAGATTTCGGCGGCGAACTTCTTGAAGTTCTCGGGCAGGCGCGGGCTGTAGAGCACCGTGAGGTTCGGTTCGGGCGAGGGGCCCATGTTCACGAGCGTGTGGAGGAATCGGTAGTCCGTCTTCGTTACCATGTGGCGTCCGTCCTGGCCGATACCTGCGACTTCGAGGGTTGCCCACACCGGGTCACCGCTGAAGAGTTCGTTGT
This sequence comes from Fibrobacter sp. UBA2449, assembly GCF_002342555.1. Taxonomy (NCBI): domain Bacteria; kingdom Pseudomonadati; phylum Fibrobacterota; class Fibrobacteria; order Fibrobacterales; family Fibrobacteraceae; genus Fibrobacter; species Fibrobacter sp. UBA2449. Next base: position 104,810 of record NZ_DDQF01000015.1, on the reverse strand, counting down.
AGCTCGTGATGCGGGCGAACTTCACCATGCGGAGCTTCATCACGAAGTGGTCGACGAGTTCCTGGGCTTCCTCTTCGGTGAGGATTCCTTTCTGCATGTCGCGGTTGATGTAGATGTCGAGGAACGTGGAAACGCGACCCACGCTCATGGCGGCGCCGTTCTGTGTCTTGATGGCGGCGAGGTATCCGAAGTAGAGCCACTGCACGGCTTCGCGGGCGGTCTTCGCGGGCTGCGAGATGTCGTAGCCGTAGATCTTTGCCATTTCTTTCATGCCCTGGAGCGCCTTGATCTGTTCGGCGAGTTCTTCGCGCTGGCGGACGACTTCTTCGGACATGTCGGTCTCGTCGGTGAGGGCCTTGTCGGCCATCTTCTTCTCGATGAGGTAGTCGATGCCGTAGAGTGCCACGCGGCGGTAATCGCCCACGATTCGACCGCGACCGTAGGTGTCCGGAAGCCCGGTGATGATGTGCGCCTTGCGGGCCGCGCGCATGGCCGGGGTGTACGCGTCGAACACGCCCTGGTTGTGCGTCTTGTGGTAGTCCGTGAAGATGTGGTGCAGTTCTTCGCTCGGCGTGTAGCCGTAGTTCTTGCACGATTCTTCGGCCATCTTGATGCCGCCGAACGGCATGAACGCACGCTTCAGGGGCTTGTCCGTCTGCAGGCCCACGATCTTTTCGAGGTCCTTCATGGCGTCGTCGATGTAGCCTGCCTTGTGGCTCGTGAGGCTGGAAACCACGTCGGTGTCCATGTCGAGCACGCCGCCCTTTGCAATCTCTTGCTTCTGTAAGTCTTGGACCTTGTTCCAGAGCTTGTTTGTAGCGTCTGTCGGCCCTACGAGGAACGACTTGTCCCCGTCATATTGCTTGTAGTTCTTCTGGATAAACAGGCGGACGTTGATGTCCTCTTTCCAGCGCTGGCCTACGAAGCCATCCCATTCTTCCTTGACAATCATGCTTTACCTTCTTTGCATCCTTATTCAAAAAGTCCTTGTTTTTTCCAAATTTACCAAAAAAGAAAGGGCAGTTCTGGGGTGTTACGGGCCTTGCTTCTCGGTTTTCTTGTTTTTGTAATTATTACAAATATAAACAATAAATTATAAATTTGCAACCGGTAAATGTCTTTTTTTTGTAACTTGTTGAACCATAATGATATATTGAAATGCGAAGTTTTGGATGTGCGATACTGTTGATACAGTCTGGTTTGGAAATTTACGTTTTTTTTACGTTGAGAGGAAAAAAAATGTGTATTTTTAAGGCATACTAAATGTTCTCCTCCTAAAGGAATCCCTGGACTTGTCCGGGGGTTTCTTTTTTTGGGATGAAATTTCTATCTTTGTGCCGAAAAATAAAAGGGACACATTATGCCTACTATGACTTCTGCGCAGGTGCGCGAATCTTTCATCAAGTTCTTTGAATCCAAGGGCCACCTCTTCGTGCGTTCTTCGCCGGTGGTCCCGCATGACGACCCGACGCTCATGTTCACGAACGCGGGCATGAACCAGTTCAAGGCAATTTTCCTTGGCGACAATCCGAAGGGCTGGAAACGCGTATGCAACAGCCAGAAGTGCCTCCGCGTGTCCGGTAAGCACAACGACCTCGACGTGGTGGGCCGCGACAACTACCACCACACCTTCTTCGAAATGCTCGGTAACTGGAGCTTCGGCGACTACTACAAGAAAGAAGCCATCGCCTGGGCTTGGGAACTTTTGACCGAAGTTTGGAAGCTCCCGAAGGAACGCCTGTTTGCCACCGTGTACCAGGACGATGACGAAGCCTGGCAGATTTGGAAGGACGTGTCCGGCCTCCCGGACGATCGCATCATGCGCTTTGATGCCCACAGCAACTTCTGGGAAATGGGCGACACCGGTCCGTGCGGCCCCTGCTCCGAAATCCATTACGACCGCGGCGACCTCGCTACCCAGGCCGAAACGTTCAAGGACCCCATCAAGGGCGTGAACGGCGAAAACGACCGCTATATTGAAATTTGGAACAACGTGTTCATGCAGTACGAACGCGTGAGCGACGGCAGCCTCATTCCGCTGAAGGCTAAGAACGTCGATACCGGTATGGGTTTCGAACGTATCTGCGCTATTCTGCAGGGCAAGACCAGCAACTACGACACCGACGTGTTCACCCCGATTATCGCAAAGATTGCTGAACTCAGTGGCGTTCCGTACAACGATGGCGAAGCCGGCACCCCGCACCGCGTGATTGCCGACCACATCCGCGCCATTTCTTTCGCTATTGCCGATGGCGCACTCCCGAGCAACGAAGGCCGTGGCTACGTGCTCCGCCGCATCCTTCGCCGCGCCAGCCGCTTTGCCCGCCTGCTCGGCCAGAAGAAACCGTTCATTTGCCAGCTCGTGCAGGTGCTCGCTGACACGATGGGCGATGCCTTCCCGGAAATCCGCGAACGCAAGGAATTCGTCGCAAGCGTGATCAAGAGCGAAGAAGAAAGCTTTATCCGCACGCTCGACGCCGGCCTCGAACGCTTCGCTGCCATCTCCGCCGACCTCAAGAAGGGCGACAAGATTCCGGGCGACAAGGTGTTCCTCCTCTACGATACCTACGGATTCCCGCCGGACCTCACCGGCATCCTCGCCGAAGAAAAGGGCCTTGCGATCGACGAAGAAGGCTACAACAAGTGCATGGAAGAACAGAAGGCCCGCGCCCGCGCCAACATGAAGCAGGGCATCAACACCATGGGTACCGAAGGCTGGACGCAGTACAGCGAAGAAAGCACCAAATTCGTGGGTTACGAACTCTCCGCTTGTGAAACGAAGGTTGTCCGCTGGCGCGAAGACAAGGGCGTGCTCAGCATCGTTCTTGAAACTTCTCCGTTCTACGCCGAAATGGGCGGCCAGGTCGGCGACAAGGGTACGCTCGTTTCCGGCGACCTCGAAATTGACGTGTTCGACACCGTGAAGGTGAACGACACCGCCCTCTGCCGCGGTAAGGTGAAGAAGGGTACGGCCAACGAAGAGACGATGAGCGCCGTGTTCATGGCAACCGTCGACAACGACCGCCGTAACGATATTCGCAAGAACCACTCCGCCACTCACTTGCTGCAAGCCGCTCTCCGCCAGGTGCTCGGCACTCACGTGCAGCAGCAGGGTAGCTTCGTTTCGAACGAACTCCTCCGCTTCGACTTCAGCCACTTCAACGCGATGACCGCCGAGGAAATCCAGAAGGTCGAAGACATCGTGAACGCGAAGGTGATGGAATGCTTGCCGGTCAACACCCAGGTGATGGGGGTTGATGAAGCGAAGGCAAGCGGTGCCATGGCTCTGTTCGGCGAAAAGTATGGCGACGAAGTCCGCGTCGTGAAGATGGGCTGCGCAAACGAAGAATTCTCCAAGGAACTCTGCGGTGGCTTGCATGTGCAGAACACCGGTAACATCGGCCTCGTGAAGATTATCTCTGAATCTAGCGTGTCCGCTGGCGTGCGCCGTATTGAAGCAGTCTCTGGCCGTGGCGCGCTCTCGCTGCTCCGCGCCGGTACGCAGATTTTGACCGCTCTCCGCGAACAGCTCCGCTGCAAGGACGTCGAAGTTCTCGACCGCATCCAGCAGACCTTCTCCAAGACGCAGAGCCTCGAGAAGAGCCTGCAGTCCGTGAAGCTCGAACTTGCGACCCTCATTGCGGCCGAAGTGTTGAACGGTGGCATCAACGTGATGGGCGTGAACCTGTTTGTGCGCGAACTCAACATGCCCGAAGACAAGTACAAGGACTTGCTCGACGGCATCCAGAACAAGCTTGCAACCGACAGCGTTGCCGTGATTGCGAACAAGGTGAACGGTAACGGAAGCATCGCCGTGATGGTGGGCAAGGACGTTCAGGCCAAGGGCATCAAGGCCGGAGACCTCGTCAAGGACCTTGCCGCTGCTTGCGGTGGCCGCGGCGGTGGACGCCCGGACCGCGCTCAGGCCGGCACCAAGGAAGTCGACAAGATTGCCGGTGCCATTGCGAACGCCAACAACTGGATTCGCGCGAAGCTCGGCGCCTAATAAGGCTTCCTTATTTTATCTGAATCTTCTGCGCGAATCTCTCGTTGCCGGATTTGACTTGCACGATGTAGCTGCCTTGTGCAAGACCCTGCAGCGAGAATGCGTGCGTACCGGCATCGAGAACGCCTATGTTCAGCGTCTTGATGCGGTGTCCCGTAATGTCGAAAATGGCGATGGCGGTTACGCCCGCTTGCGGTAATGCAATGGCGAGGTCTTTGCCCTGCAAGGAGATTTCTGCTTTTCTGACAATGTTTCGGCCTGCGCGGATGACGTCCGGGGTGATTACTTTGTCCCAGCCGGGCATGTCGTCAAGCGCGATGATGCGTTCGTCGTCGAGATTTTTCTTCCACATGTCGGTAGGAGTCTTTTCGAGGAAATTTCCGCTCCAAGTCTGGCTCCAGGTCATCCAGTAACTCCAATAGGCCTTGTCTTCGGCGATGCTGTCGATATCAGGGATGGCGCCGTTTTCGCTCAGGGCGATGAGCTTCTTGGTTCCGACGTCGCTCACTATCTTGTTGAAGTAGTTGGCAGCGGAATTGTGGTTGTTAAGCGGGTCGTAAATATCGACCGCGACAATGTCCACGTATTCGTCACCTGGGTACCATTTCGCATTGAGCGCGCTGTAGTCGTAACCGAATTTCGGGTCGGTATTGATGTTCCATACCCAGATGAGGTTCGTGAGTTTATTTGTATTCACCATACGGTCAAACACGAGGCGGTAAAGCTGCACGTAGCACTCGGGGCTACCCACGCCCCACCAGAACCAGCCACCGCTGGCCTCGTGCAGGGGGCGCCACACGACGGCGATTCTCTTTTCCTCGAGTTCCTTGAAATAGCCCGAAACAATGTCCACGTCGGCGACGATGTCCTTGTAGACCTGCGAAGTCGCGTCAATCTCCTTGCAGGTGGAATCCTTGAAGGCCTTCGTGTAGTTGAAGCAGGTGTTGTTGTCGGCCGTCTTCGTGACGCCTTCGGTGCAACCCGCATTCCTGTAGCCTTCCTGCTGCGTGTAGAAAATCGTGTCTTCGCCGACTTTCCAGTGCCAGGTGTAGGTCGGAATGCCGCCCATTTCCCACAGCTGCTCGGTCATGACCAGGTTGTTCTCGGTGTAGCCCCGGAACCAGCCTTCCTCGTGATGCCCGCCCGCGGCAAAGAGCATGTCGAACCCGCCCACGGCCGGGTAGTGCCCGCTGCGCTTGTAGAACTCGGCAATGTCGGTCTGGCCCTTCCACGAGACTTCCTCGTCGCTGAACTTGCAGGAATCCGCCGGAGTGCATTCGCCCGCCTTCAAAAGCTTCATGTTGCCGTAGTCGTAGTTGAAGTTCTGGTCGCTAATCATCATGCCGCTCACGGTCTTCTTCATGAAGTTGTCGCGGAGGAATGTCTTGACCTTCTTGGCGCTCTCGCTCGCGTTAGGCGTTACGGGAAGTGCGCTGATGTTGAAAACAGGGTCGGGATGGCGTTCCACGGTAATGTAGTCCACGCCGATGGCGCCATTCCCTACGGTAATCGTGTTCTCTCCGGTACGCATCTTGGCGGATGCCGCCACCACGTAGCTGGAATCGCAGTTGCGCGGGGTGGTGAGCATCGAGCCCGCCTCGACACCGTTCACGAGAATCTTGGAGGTTGTCCAGTCGTACTGCTTGATGAGCACCTTGGTCGTGATGTCGTACATCGCGGTTTCTTCGACATTCACCGTGAAGGTGAACTCGGTACCGGAGGACTTCGTCACGAACTTCGCTCCGGTGGAATCTGCCGAGACATCGCCGGCATTTACGCCCGGCTGTGCTTCGGCTTCGTAGACTGTGGGGGCGGCAAAAGCGGATACCGCTACGAAGAATGCGGCCATTGCCGCGAAAGACCTGAATTCCATAAACACTCCATACATTTTATGCTTTAAATATACCCTAAAAAAGGGCTGGTTTTTTTTTTACAAGAAAAAAGAAAGAAAACCTGTTGCGTGGCGCACAATGTCAAAAAAAAAATGCCCCCGCAGGCGTGAACCCGCAGGGGCGAGGAGTCAGAAATCCTTTACTTTACAAGCGCGGGTTGCGTCGCGGTGATGCCCGCGCCCTTCACGCGCACGATATACATTCCCTTGGGCATGTTCTCGAGGCTGAACGCGTAGCTGCCCTGCGCGAGCGCTCCGTGGAAGAGGGTCGCGATGCGCCTGCCGTTCATGCCGTAAACGTCCACACTCACGTCGCCCGCCTTCGCGGTCACAAGCGAAATCGTGCTGCCGTAAATTTTGAAAGATGCTCCCGCCTTGACTGCGGCCACATGCGGTTCTTTCCCGATGGATGTTGTGCCGAATACGATCTTGATTTCGGGAATCATCTCTTCGGTATTCTCGAAACCGCGGCTGAAGGCATCGTACTTGTCTTCGTTGAAGTCCCAGAGAACCTGGTCGCCCGCCTTGAAGTTATCGTACAGGAGCGTTCCGGTGTAGCCCGGCGCGTAGTTCGCGATTACGACGCTCAATGTCTTGTTGCGGTCAGTAAAGCTCGAGATATCGAAGGAGCAGACGGTCGATTCGCCCGCGGGCACAACGCATGCGCCGGCATCGTCGTTCACTGGAGTCCAGGTCCAAGCATCCGTCAGCTTGAAAATCAGGTGCAGCTGGGCGTCGCTCGCGCCCTTGTTCGTCACCTCAAACGTGAACGTGCTGGCCTTGCTCAGGTCCCATGTCTTCTGGTATTCAATCTGCGCGTTATCGCCACCGTAGGTCACCGACATCTTGCCGTCGCCGCCTTCCTGGCTGATTGCTACATCCTTTATCTTGATGCTCGCCTCTTCCGTTGCGGCGAGTGCCTTCATGGCGTCAAGCGCGGGGTCAATCGTGTAGGTGTAGCCGCCGAAGTTCGATTCGGTCTTGTCGCCGATGTACTGCCAGGCGAGTGCGCCCGCGTAACCGCCGTCAAATGCCTTGCGGTAGCATTCCTCGGTCGAAATCTGGGTCTTTGCCGCCATGCTTGCGGTATAGGTATCGCCCTTCCAGCCGCTTGCGGGGAATTCGCCGATAATCATCGGCTTGCTATCGTAACCGTACTTGCTCGCCATCTGGGCCGCCGTATTCACGAACGGGCTCACCGCATCGTTCTGGTAATACGGGTAGTAGTGCGTTTGGAAAAAGTCGAGCGTGCCGTTCGCCTTGCCGCCCGCCGCCACGAGGGCCGCGTCGTTCCAGTGCTTCTGATACTGAATGTTCACGCTACCCGTAGAAACGAGCAGTTCCGGGTTTTCGGTATGGATGGCTGCCGCTACCTTGTTCGTAAATGCCTGGATCTTGGAAAGCGCCATCTTCTTGGTGGTCCAGCCGCTGCATTCGCTCGTCATGCCCTCGGGCTCGTTGAAAACTTCCCAGGTCATGAGCGCCTTGTGGTTGCCAATCGCCTTCACCACCGGAATGAGCGCATTGTCGATAAACGCCTGCGTGCCCTCGTCCTCGAACAGGTTCGTGTTCGCGGTGATGTCGAGCTTTTCGTCGTAAAGTCCCCACTGGTTGGGTTCCATCAGGTTGTGGCTGAAGAGGCACATCGAGACCATCACGCCGTATTCCTCGGCGATGTCCAGGGCCTTCTTCATGTTGTTGATGGTGTTTTCCTTGAGGCCCGAAACCAGGTGCGTCGTCTGGTCGATTTCGGGGCTCTGGCTCATGTTGTTGAAAAGCCACCAGCGGATAGCGTTACCGCCCGCGGCGCGCGTGCCTTCCACAGCCTTGCGCCAGGCGTTCTCGTTCAGCGGGGAAGCCCCCACGTCGGAATTGTAATCGCTCCAGGCGAGGTTTGTGCCCGAAAAGAAGATTTTCTTGCCGTTATAGAGCAGGTCGGTGCCGCTCACCGTGAGGCCCGGAGCCGCAAAAGCGGTTCCACCGAGCAAAAAGGCCCCGCAAAGAGCCGCAAAACTCAATTTTTTCATATAACTCCTCAAAACGCCCCTTCGGAGGCATTTACCCGAAAACTATAAATCGCTGGCGCAAAAAGGACATTTTTCGCCTTGGGGTGTTGACAAAAACCGCCGGATTTGTCCACACCGGGCGAGCGCGAAAAAGCTGAACCTGCGGCCATCTTGCGCTTGTTTTGCGGCTTCTATACGAAAAAAGCCCCACAGGCGAAAACCTGCAGGGCTTTGGAGTTAGGAGGAAACTTTACTTGACGAGAATCGGCTTGGTAGCGGCAATACCCGCGCCCTTCACGCGCACGATGTAGCTACCCTTCGGCATGTTCTCGAGGCTGAACGCATAGCTGCCCGCGGCGAGGTTGCCCTTGTAGAGTGTCGCGACGCGCTTGCCGTTCAGGCCGAACACGTCGACCGATACCATACCCGCCTTCGCGGTAGAAAGCGAAATTGTGTTGCCCTGGATGCCGAACTTGGCGGCAGAGGCGGCCACGGTCTTGATGGCGTCGGAATTGCCGTTCTCGTCCACGAGCTCGATTTTCGAGACGAAATCCTTGCTCTGGGTGGCGGTCGTGAAGAGTTCCGTCTTCTTGTCGAATGCGGAAATCACCTTCCCGTTGTCGGCGACGAGGTCGTCAAAGGTAATGGTGCCCGAGAATCCCACGGCGGCGACCATCAGCGTGACGGAGAAGAGGTTGTCGAGGTCCGTGGGATGTTCCACGCCAGCATCGTCTTCGTACTTGGTGATGTCGAATTCGCAAGTAGAGGAGGCACCGTCGTTGAGCCAGCATCCGGTAGAGGGGGACATTTCCCAGGTCCAGAGGCTATCCTTCATGCCGTTGCGCACAAAGGCGAGGCCTACCCAGACACCACCGTCTGCACCGCCCGAACCATTGTTCGTGATTTTGACGGAGACGGTCGATGCGCCAGTCAGATCCGGCACCTTCTGCAGTTCGATGTTCGCACCGTCCTCTCCGAGAGTCTTGTAGGTCACGGCCATCATCATGTTCTTGTAGTCTTCCGAAGAACCGCTACCTGCTCCGTATTTGGCGTTTTCTGTAGAGGTGGGGCAAACCTTCGTTGCGGATGCTGCTTCGTTGTAGTTGTCCCAGCCGGGCATTTCATCAAGCGTGATGATGCGTTCGTCGGCGAGGTTCTTCTGCCATACGCTTGCGGCGGTTTGGCTGACAAAAGCGCTTCCCCAGGATTCGTACCACGGCATCCACCAGCTCCAGGCGGCTCCCTCGTCGTACATCTTGTCTACATCGGGGATGGGGCCGTTTTCGCTGAGGGAAATAAGCTTGTTCGTACCGCCCTTGTTGGCAAAGTCGATGAATGCGGCGCTGTTGCTCTGGTGGTCATTAGCCTTGTTGTAGATATCGACGCTCAACACATCGTAATAGGTTTCGCCCGGAGTCCAGGAAATCTTGGAGGCGTCCTGCGGGTTGAAATCCCAAATAAGGTTGTTCACGCCGTTCTTGAACACCATGCGTTCGTAGAGCAACTGGTAGAGGGCCGCGAACTGCTTGCCCGTGTGCGTGCTCCACCAGAACCAGTTTCCGCCGGATTCGTGCAGCGGGCGGAAGATGGCGGCGACACCTTCTGTCTGGAGGCCGAGGAAAATTTCGGAAACGCGGTCAATATCGCCGACGAGCGCCTTGTAGGCTGCCGAGAGGGTATCCCAGGTGGTGGTGCCCTTTATGAAAGCTTCGGTGAAGTCGAATTCAGTGTAGGTTTCGTGTGCGCCCTTCACGTAGAATTCCACTTCGTCACCGGGGCGCCAGTGCCACGTGAAAGCCGGAATGCCGCCCTTCTTCCAGGTGGTCTTCGCGATGTCGATGGCCTTTTCGGTGTACTGCTGGAACCAGCCTTCGTCCTTGTTCGCGCCGGTTGCGTTCATGAGGTCGGCGCCGATGAGTGCCGGATACTTGCCACCGGCCTTGTAAACTGCCTGCACGTCTTCGTGCTGGGTGGCATCGCCCATGGTGTAGGCATCCATATTACCGGTCATCACGCCGGAGATGGTCTTTTTGCCGAAGTTGTTGACGAGGAAGTTGTAGAGTTTCTTGGCAGCGGGGGTCGCGTTTGCTGTGACGGGCGCATTGCAGAGATCGAAAGCCTTCGCTTCGTAAGGCTTGACTTCGATATAGTCCACGTCAATCCAGCCCCAGCTATTGGTGATGGCGATTGTATTTGCGCCTGCGGCAAGGGCGAGGACTGTTTCGACGTCCACAAATTTGTCCTTGTCCGTAACGGGGAAGGAAACCTGCGCGGAGGTGCTTCCGACACCGACATTGTTGATTTTGTCGCCACCGTAGTTGTTCATGTAGTGGATGACGACCGTGTATTGGCCTGCCGCATCGACAGTCACGGTCGGGAATGTGATATCGCCGCCGTTCATCTTGACATACTTACCGCCGGAGGCCGCTGTGCTGGTAGCGACAGCGGCATCTTTGGTAATCGTTCCGTCTTCGGCTTCGTATTGCGCGGCGAAACTGCTGACCGCTGCGAGACCAAACATCCATGCAAATTTTGTGATTTTCATACACATCCTTTTTTTGTTTTCCTTGAATATATATTAATAGGGGGTGCCCCGGCCCCCTTTTTTGGGGTCGCTGCAAAAAGATGTTGGGTAAATCACAACAACAAAAATGGCGAAATTTGCACAAAAACGGCAGATTTTGCTTGCCGAAGGGTTATTTGTATTCCGCGCCGAAGGTAAACGTGCGTTTTTCGCCGGGCGGGATGACGATGAGTCCGCGGTGATGGTTCAGCGCGTCGGGCTCCGATGTCATGGGCTCGATGGCGATGCTCTCGCGGGTCGGGGGCGTGTATATCTGGATGGCGTTGTACTGCCCGAGGCGGGCGTCCTGCCAGAGGGTAAGCTTGCCGTTCTTGCCTTCGAGCGTAACGATGCCTCTTCCTGTTTCTCCCGGCTTGCTGTTGTCAACAAGGCAAAAACAGTCGTTGATGAACTCGTCGTTAATCTTGCGGCCTGCGGTAAAGCGCGTGTCCGCATGGAAGTTGCCTGTCGGAAGGTCGGCACTGTCAAGTTCCGCAAGGAGCGATTCGGGGAGTGTCATTACCAGGTCGTTGATTTTTTCACCTAGCATGTAGTACGGGTGCCAGCCTTCGGAATAGGGCATGTCCGTGTTGCCCATGTTCTCGACGGTCGATTCGACCTTGTACGCGTTCCCGGAGAACGTTATTTTGTTTGTAGCACGGAACGGGAAGGGAAATCCCGCGAAGGCACCCGGCCAGTCGCAGGTAAAAACGGCAGAGCAACTTTCGTTATCGCTTTCGAAACGCTCGAATTTCCATTCCTGGTTCTGCAAAAAACCGTGCAGGGCGTGCGGGGCCCAGCTCACGTTGTTGATGAGCTGGTAGGTCTTGCCGTTCCAGGTGAACTTCGCGTAGGCGGTGCGCCCGGGGTAGGGGGCTAGCCTGCAGCCCGCGTTGGTGTCGGGGCCCATCTTGAAGATGTCGTCGCCTTCGCGGTAACCGAAGAGCAGGTCAAGCGTTTTTTTGCCGGCGCTTGCCTCGGGTGAGTTGCCCGCGGAGGCATTGTTTGCGACGGGGATGCGCCAGGCGTTGAGTCCGCCGCCGTAGCCGCTCAAGACTTCGAATTCGGCGCCGTCGTCGCGCTGGAGGACAAAACACTGCACTGTGCCGATAGGGCGGGAAATCAGTTTGTAGTTGCTCATGTGGGGTAAGATAGAAAATGCTATCTTTCCTGCCATGGATTCCCAGACGATAGTCGCCCCGATGACACCTGCCGGCGTGAGTGCCGTGGCCGCGCTTCGCGTGAGCGGTCCGAAGGTACGTGAAGTCGTCCGAGCCCTGTTTGGCGAAAAGCGTGCAGCTGCGCTTGAACCGCGTATGGCAAATCTCGGCTGTGCGCGTGACCCGCAGTCGGGCAAGCTTATCGATAGCCTATTGTATATCTTCTTCGAAGGCCCGAATTCCTATACCGGCGAAGACGTGCTGGAACTCTACCCGCACGGGAACCCGCTTATCGTACGCGACCTGCTGCAGGCAATCCGCGGGCTCGATGGCGTGCGTCTTGCCGAGCCCGGGGAATTCACGCGCCGCGCCTTCCTGAACGGCAAGATGGACTTGACGCAGGCCGAATCCGTGGCCGACGTGATTCACAGCGCGAACCGCGCAGAACTCGAGAACGCTCATCGCCTTCTGGGGGGCGCCCTCTCGAAAAAGATTGCGGCACTCGCTTCGCAGGTCAAGGACATCTCGGCGCGCCTCGAACTCGATGTGGATTTCGCGGAAGAGGAGGCCGACCCGGACTTTGCGGGCTGGGAAGCGCGGTTTGTCGCTGTCCGCGAATCCATCCAGCAAGTTTTAAACAGCTTCCACGGGAAGGCTTCGCTCAGCAGGCTCCCGCTGGCCGTGCTCTACGGCGCGCCGAACGCGGGCAAGTCAAGCCTCGTGAATGCCCTCCTGGGCGAAGACCGCGTGCTCGTGAGCAACGTACCGGGTACGACGCGCGACTTTGTGGAAGTGCGCCTCTTCTTGCCCGGTGGCGAAATCCGGCTGGTCGATACGGCGGGTATCGCGGCGCAGGCAACGGACGAGCTCGACGCGCTCAGCCAGAAAAAGAGCAGGGAAATTCTCGAAGAAGCCGACATGAAGATTCTCGTGGTGGACGGCTGCTCGCAGGAATGTCATTCTCGCGACGGCGAATTAGCATCTCGTCATTCTCGCGAAGGCGAGAATCTTAGGATGTCCGCTTTCGCTGACATGACAAATAACGCGGACCTTGTCGTTTATTCCAAGTCCGACCTGTGCGCATCCCCGATTCCCGATGGTGGACTGAGCGTTTCTTCCAAGACGGGCGAGGGCCTTGCGGAACTTCGCCAAGCGATGAACGCCTCCCTGTTCAAGCAATCTGCGGACGCAGAAGACCTCTGGATTACAAGCGAACGCGAGAAGGCCTGCCTCGAAGACGCCCTTGCGGGTATCGACCGCGCGCTCGCCCTGCTCCGGAACAATCCGGCGGTGGAACTGCTCGCCTTCGAGATGCAGGTGGTGCGCCGTGCGCTCCAGAGCATAACGGGCGAAATTTCGTCCGAAGACATTTTACAATCTATTTTCGCGGGGTTCTGCATTGGAAAGTAGTGCTCTCAGTATTATCGGCGTCCTAATCGGCGTCTTCGCGTTCGGGACATACATGGTCCCGCTCAAGAAATACCCGAACTATTCTTCGTGGGCGTTCCTTGCCATGATGGCCGTGGGGGCGCTTGCCTGTTCTGCGATAATCGCCTGCGTCACCGGACAGTTCAACCTGCAACCCGTCGGCGTGATTTGCGGGCTCCTCTGGGTTGTCGGCGGTGCGCTCTGCTTCTGGGCGGTGCAGGCCGAGGCGGACCTCGCGGGCACGGGACTGCGCTCCATGAGCGTGAGCATCTTGCTTTCGTTCATTACGGGTGTCACGCTGTTCGCCGAGCACTCGCTTTTCTACTTCTCTATCCCAGCCATCGTGTGCATGCTCGTGGGTATCTGGATTCCGGCGGGGCACATCAAGCATATCTGGAAAAACTGGCGCTCGCTCCTTTCGGGAGCGGTGTTCGGCTCGTACCTTATCCCGTACAAGCTAAGCGGGCTCGGGGATATGGAATTCCTGTTCCCGTTCTCGGTGGGCGTATGCGTCGGGAGTGTCGCTCTCTTTATCGTGCTCTCGCTGGCCCGCGGCAAACGCTTTGAAATGCCTGCGGTGCCGTCGCTTTTCGCCTTTGCTGCCGGCATGCTCTGGATGCTCGGGACACTCGCCATATTCTGGGCCATCGCCGACGATGGCATGTTCGGATATGCGGTGGGCTATCCGCTCCTGCAACTTAATTTGGTTGTAAACCAGATGTGGGGAGTCTTTGCCTTCGGGGAATATGCGACCCGCACCGAACGCTTGAAACTGGCCGCGTCGACGGTCATTATCCTTGCAGGTGCAGCCCTGCTTACACTTTCAAAGATGTAATTTCCGACTCGAATGCTTCGGCGGATTTTGCGTCCTCGTTGTAGAGGGCGCAGATTTTTTTTGTACTCAGTTCCAGAACCTTGCGGGCAAGTTCGTTGTCGCCCTGCTCGCGCAGCATGCGCAGCGATGCGTCGATGCGCTTCACGTCCAGCGGCTCGGGGTAGTCCTTCATGAACTTGTACAGCAGTTTCACCTGTCGGTCGTAATCCTCGTCGGTTTCGCAGGCGAGCAGGAAGGGTATCACTTTCACGTTCAGCAGGTTCCCGAGGTCGCCCACGAACGTGTTGAGCGAGGCGCCTTCGGGGAACAGCTCCACCGTGTCGCTCATGATGTCGTCGTTGTCGAGGAACTGCCCGTTCTCGAACTGCGAGAGCATGTCGTTCAGGAGTTCCATCTCGATTTTCTTGGTCTGCTCGCGGTAACGCGCCTGGTAGTAGATGGGGAGCGTCGTGAGGCAGAAGTGCGCCTGGTTCGCGCCGATGAATTCACCGACGTAGTAGATGTCCGCGTCTTCGTTCAGGATGTCTTCTTCCTTGGTGAAGTTGCCGATACGCGCCGGAATGGGGATGACTTCCATGTTCGAAAGTTCATGCAGACGATCGCGCATGGTTTCCACGTCGAGGTTCTCCGGCAGTTCGACGCCGTTCTCCTCCATCGTTTCGAGGAGTTCGTTCAGGCGCTCGTCCATTACCTGGTTCCTGCGGTGGCGCGAGGGTACGGTCGGGTTGAACTTGCGGAAATCGCCTTCGAGCGTCAAGAGCCCGTTCTTGATCATGTCATCGAACGGAGAGTTGCTTTCTTCGGCGTCGGGCGTGGGCAAAATCCTTGCGTAGGCAATCATCCTGCCGCAAAGCTTATCGTCGTTTCCTTTTTTCTGTTCAATTCCGAGCATGTGCATAATATAGCAATTTCTATCTTTGCGTTTATGGAAAGCGCAACCTGGCAAAAGATTCTCGACCTGTGCAACAGGCTCTCGAACGTCACGTACGAGAACCTCACGAAAATCATACGCCTCGAATCTACCGGCAGCGCTACGGCCGCGCGCAACCTCGACGACAGCGACCAGAACGATATCGATACCTGGATGGGCGGCGGCACCTGCTTCAGCATGACTTGGCACCTGTACCAGAGCCTGCGCGACATGGGGTTCAACCCGCGGCTCGTGATGGGCCACAAGCGCAAGGAGAGGAACATCCACTGCGCGCTGATTTTACCGGATGCGGATTCAGATTTCCTCTTCGATCCCGGCTACCTCATCTTCGACCCGCTCCCCATCCCGCTCCCGAAGCCCTTCGGTGCAGGGGAGGCGCTTTTTCCGCTGGTGCCGAACAGCGTGCGCCTCGTGCGGCCCGACATGGATTCCATGGAACTCTGGACCGGCGGCGCGCTCAATGGTGCAGGGAAACTCAGCTCCCCGATGAAGTTGCGGTTCGAATACCCGGTGGCAGGCGTGAGCGTCGAGGAATTTAAACAGCACTGGTCCGAAAGTTTCTACCGCGAGATGATGACCTACCCGGTGTTGAACCGCCTCGACCGCGAGCGCGGCGTGCAGTACTATTACCAGAAGGGCAACCTCGTGACCCGCGACGCAAACGGCAGCCGCATGGAACGCATCGCCGAACCCGAAAGGGTCGAGAAATTGAGCGAAACCTTCAGGCTTTCGCCCGAACTCGTGTCCAAGGCGCTTGGTATCCTCTCGAAATAAGTATATATTTGTTTTATCGTCATCCCCGCACAGGCGGGGATCTTTAAGCATTTCAGGAACATAAGGAGTCCCATATGAAAAAGATTCTGGCCGCTTTCGCCATCCTCGCTTCCGCAGCCCTCATTGCCTGCGGACCTTCCAAACTCGAAATTCAGGAAATGTCGTCTGCGTGCGATGTGTCCGTCGAAGTGGGCAAGGTGCTCGACGATACCATCAGCCTCTACGTGGGCAACATGTTCTTCCTGAACGCAAAGCAGACCGTGAACGAGGATCTGTTCCCGCTTTCGGCTAGCATCCGTGACCCGATGAACATCGAGGTGAAGGGCCGTACCGACGTGATTGCATCCGCTGCCGACTTCATTGCCTACCTCCGCCGTTCCGCTCCGAACGCCGTGAACTTCGGCATAGTCGTGAACGAAGCCGCAAAGAACGAAATCGGCTTCGACGAGACAAAGACCGTCAACCGCCTGGTCGAAGTCTTCAAGACCCTCGAGGGCGGCTCCGTCATCCTCTTCCACGAGAAGGACGGCCAGCTGACCGACGCGAAGAAGTTGTTCTAAGGTTTATTTCAGCTTCTTCAGTTCGTGCCGGAGCATGAGCACGCCGATGATGGCCGCACCCGTGTCGGCGATGGGCTGCGCCATGAACACGCCCTTCAGTTCAAAGAAGTGCGGGAGCACGAGCAAAAAGGGAATTAGCAGAATTACTTGCCTGCAGGCGTTCAGGAACATGGACCTGAGCGCCTTTCCCGTACCCTGGAAAAAGCTGCCCGAAACGAGCCCGAGCGGAATCATGAAGAACGCCGCCCCGAAAATCCGCATGGCCCACGCGGCGACTTCTTGCAGCTTGAGGTCGGTAGGCGCGAAGGGGGCCACGAACACTTCGGTCTTCCACATCAGTATCGCCCACGCCACGAGCATAAAGCTCCCCGCGTAGATGAACGTGAACTTGAGGGTCGCCTTCACGCGGGCGTTGAGGCGCGCGCCGAAGTTGTACCCGATAATCGGCTGCGTTCCGTGCACAAAGCCGAGCAGCGGGAGCAATATGAACGAGGCGATGCTGTTCACGATGCCGAATGCGGAAATCGCGAGGTCGCCGCCCGAGAGCGCACCCGTGTCGTGCAGGCTGATTGCCCCGTAGGTGGTGAGGCTCCAGTTGAGTATGGCGTTCATCAGGCTGTTGCACACCTGCATAATGCTGGGCGGAATGCCGAGGATGATAATCTTCCTCACGTACGCGAAGCGCAACTTCATGTGGCGCCAGCGGATGCGGATGGGGGTATCTTTCTTCACGAAGAACTGCGTGATGAGCGATGCCGCCACCAGCTGTGAACCGATGGTCGCCCATGCGGCTCCCTCAATGCCCCAGCGGAACTGCACTATAAACAGCCAGTCGAGCGCGATGTTCGTGACGGCTCCGATGACTTCGCGGAACATGGCCGTCTTGGGGTGACCCATGCTACGGATAAAGTGGTTCATGCCCGGGGCGACCGTCTGGAATACCGCACCGCAAAGCAATATGCGCATGTAGCTGCTGGCAACGGGGAGCGTCTGGTCGCTTGCTCCGAACAGGCGGAGCAGGGGTTCCATGAATATCTCGCCGAGCGTGAACGTGGTGGCGGCCATCAGCAACAGGAGCGAGAACGAGTTGTTTAGAATGATGCTCGCCTGGATGTACTTCTTTTGCCCGAGGCGGATGGCGAACAGCGTGTTGCCGCCCACGCCAATCATCATCGACATCGCCATGATGAACAGCATGATGGGGAAGCACAGCGTGATGCCCGCGATGCCGAGGCTTCCGACTTCCTGGCCCACGAAGAGGCGATCTACTATATTATAGAGCGCGTTTACCAACATGCTCACGATGGAGGGCACCGAGAACTGCAATACCAGTTTCGGGATACTTGCTGTACCAAAGGAATTGAGGCGCTCGGAATTCAGTTTCGACATTTCGGCGCCAAATATAGGAAAAGCGCGCAAGACGGGTAAGGCGCGAAAACTTGTTTCCCGAATACTGGTGTCCGGCCTGCATATGAAACGACTGTTGCATATAGGAATAAAATATGTAAAACAAACAAAAAGTTTGTGATTTTGATTAAATTTTCTTGATTTTGTTTTATAAACTATTGCTTTTCTTAAAAAAGGGTTGTATATTTGGAAAAGAATCGAACACATGTTTAATAGAAAAAAGGAGAATGGTATGAAAAGGAAAATTTTGAAATCGACATGCAGTATTGCTGCGGTGGCCCTTGCCGCGTTCATGTTCGCTGCCTGCGACGAAGACAGCCCGAGCGCCCCGGTCGGCGGTGACGAGAAGTCTTCTGCTGTCGAGAGTTCCGATGCGAAATCTTCGGGCAATGATGAGCCCGCTTCTAGCGAGACGGCTCCCGAAAGCAGCTCCGACGTTGCGGAAAGCTCCAGTTCCTTGCCGGAAACGCTGTCCAGCTCTAGCCTGGAGGAACGCTCTAGTTCTAGCATCTTCAAAGCGTGCATCGACATGGATGGGATGTGCCCGCCTTGTGAAGGTGACTTTTGCCCTGTGACAAATGTGGCCTGCAACCATTGCGATGTAGACGGCGAAATGGCTCCTGACTGCAAGGGCGGCCCTGACTATGTATGCAGCGACAGACTCTGGAGGCAGATAAAGCCTACCTGCGAACATATTACCGATTACGACGGGATGAGCGCAGAAGGAAACTGCGTCGGGAGAAACGGTGAGGTCGCTACCGATTGCGAGACCGAGCAGCAATTCAAGTGCGTCGATAATTACTGGAGTGTCATGAATGTTGTCTGCCTTCCGGGTGGCGACTGCAACGGCGACGGCATCCCCGACGGAATCCGCAGGCCTGACCTGGAGCCCTGCGACACGGACACCCTGCTGGAGTTCTTTGGCCGCGCTTACCAGTGCATTGAAAACAAGTGGGTGTACCTGCCGCCTCCGACCACGTACATTAATGAAAAGGCGACCGACGTCTCGGCCATGTATCGCGGCGGTCCGGCGGTTTCTCCGCGCGTCGTGAAGGTGGAAAGCGCTAGCGGCGCGGTTACCTTCCGTGACGATGGTGTGCTTGTGGACGACCTTTGCACTTTCAACGGGCTCAATGCCGAACTCAGGGGCGATACCCTGGTTGCTACCATCCTGTATCCGGGATGCACGACGACCGGCGGCTCCATGGGCGTCATCACGTTCACTCTTAGCGGGACATTTGCCGACGTGAAGTACATCAAGTACTCGAACGAATCGAAGATCAAGCCGGTTGACGAAGCCGAGGAACTGCTGCCCTGCGGGAACACTTCCTCTTGTGAGACTTGCGGTGGAGACCGTGACGGCGACGTGGGCTGCTAAGGGCCCTGCGTCTTAAAAGGCCACGCGGTTCCTGCCGCTTTCCTTGGCCACGTAGAGCATCTTGTCGCACTGCGCGATCATCGCTTCGATTTGCGGAATGTCCTCTCCCTGTTTGGAGCAGAGCCCGAGCGAAATGGTCACCGGGATGACTGTATCCTTCCACGAGAACTTGTGGCGTTCCACGGCCTTGCGGAGGCGTTCGGCGCTCTTCTGCGCGTCTTCGGGCGAAATGTTCGAGAGCAGCAGCAGGAACTCCTCGCCGCCGTAACGGGCGAGCAGGTCGGATTCGCGTTTCTCTTCCTTGAGGATTCTCGCGATTTCCTTGAGAACCATGTCGCCGCACTGGTGGCCCCAGGTGTCGTTCACGCGCTTGAAGTGGTCTGCGTCCACCATGATGGTGTGCACGAATTCCCCGCTGCGGCGGGCGAGCGCGAGTTCTCCGAGGCTTCGGTCCATAAAGCTGCGGCGGTTGCTAATCTTGGTGAGCGGGTCCATGGTGGCTGCTTCGTAGAGGGCGCGGTCGAAGGCTTCTTCGCTCTTGTCCTTGAATTCCACCTTCAAGACCATCTTGCCGACCTGCAGGCGCTTTTCGGAATCGAGTTCTGCAATCTGCACGGGCTGTCCGTCTACGAAGGTGCCGTTGGTGCTGCCGAGGTCGCGCACGGTCACGTGGACCCCGTCAAAGTCGATGGCGCAGTGCTTGCGGCTCACGAGTTCGTCGTCGAGTCGGACTCCGGCATCCTGCCCGCGGCCGAGGATGGTCGTACCTTTTTCAATGGCGATTTGCCGGAACTGTTCCTGCGGGTAGAGCACTATCAAATGCGGCCTCAGTTCGAGCCTCTCGAACTTGATTGTCTTGCCTGGGGTCACGATGGTCTGGTCCAAATCTTGCATAGGAACTCCGGTTTAGGGTAAAAATAGAAAAGTTAGATAGGAAAGATGTAAAAATTCATTTACAAAACGGCGCTTTTTTCTTGTGATATCTTGTGATAATTTGCACTTTCTTTTGTTGACTGGCCGGTTTTTTACCGAAGTAAACGTATTTTTAACAAAAAATAAAAAAAGAGTTGGCTTTTTTTCAAAGAAAAGAATAAATTTGAGGTCGGTGTGGCATATTAAAAAGGCCGGTCTTTTTGGTATGCTTAGTTGGAAGGAAAACCATTGATGGAAACAAAAATGATGAAATACATGAAGATCTCCCTGTGGAAGTGGGTTTTGGGTGCCTGCATGCTGTTTGTTGGCGTGCAGAGCGCTGCAGCCGCATGTACGGGTACGCTCCATTTTAAGAAGCCTGACGAATGGCCCGCTTCTTTCTATGTGACCATGAATAATAAGGCGGCCCTTGTCACTGCGGCGAACAAGAACCCCACGACGGGTTATTATGATTACGACTTGTCGAACGCCCTTGGCGAAGCCCAGGAAACGGCATTCGGCTTGGCGAACTCTTCGTCAAACCCGCTCGACTACATCCTTGCCGCTGTATGGAATGGTCACTCTGCCTATGACCCGAATATTCCGAAGAATTCTCGAGATATCGCATGCCCGAGCACCAAGGGCACGACGGATGTCTGGGTTCTGGAAAACCCGAAGCAGGCGGGCAAGACCCTAGTTTCCTATACCGAACCAAATATCAAGTACATGTATGTGCTCGTGCCGGACGAAGCGGAGTGGAAGGCGACCGTCCCGATGTGGTCTCCCGATGGAACCTACGCGAGCCGCCAGCCGTTCAAGGTTGCGCCGGGTATGTGCGGGTGGTACTACGCCGTGTGGATGGACGAACCCCTGCCGACATCCTTCATCTTCTTCAAGGACGATGACGCAGACTTGGAAGATGCCATTGGCTTGGACGGTTGGGAAGCGGATGTGCTTATCCCGATTCCGATGGAAGTCATCTATAACCAATATAATACTAACAAGGTTTACTTCATTGCCGATGTTGACTTGGCCGCAGAAAGCGCCGTCGACCAGATTTCGATTACGGACCCGGGCCTCGAAGGGAACTGCACCTACAAGTTGGCCGCCATCCTCTATGATACCGATGCGAGCATGCATGGCGCCTTTACCTGTGATGCCTACCCGCAGGTGGCCACGAACGGA
Source organism: Fibrobacter sp. UBA2449 (assembly GCF_002342555.1). Taxonomy (NCBI): domain Bacteria; kingdom Pseudomonadati; phylum Fibrobacterota; class Fibrobacteria; order Fibrobacterales; family Fibrobacteraceae; genus Fibrobacter; species Fibrobacter sp. UBA2449. The sequence continues at coordinate 83,774 of NZ_DDQF01000015.1, read as the reverse complement.
TGTGCTGTGGCTGGAGCCCCTTATTCCTATCCGGGTACAATCCCCTGTATCGGCGTGACTCCGGGGATTGTGAACGCGACGCTTCCGGCGACAAAGAAGCCGGTCTACAATCCGGCGAGTGGCTGCTTCGTGAGCCAGGAAGCCTTTGACGTGATGTTCAAGCCCACACCGGGCGTGAACTACCAGCATTGCCGTGACGTCACCTTCAGCCTCACCAAGGATGGCCTGTGGGAATACGACAGCTATAACGAACCGACGGGCGCCTTTACCATCTTGAATGACCTGCTTACCGATCCCGTTTGCCAGGCCGATGCTGCTTGCAAGAAGGCAGCAACTGCCAGACCAGGTCTCGGAAACGTCAGCTATGGTACCGGTGGTTCTACTCCTACTGAAAGCAACATTTCTACAAAGGCTACGCAGACGTTGGGCGTCGTGGCGGACTGGTCCGCTATCGAACCGACGACCGGCCTTCCGTACATTGACCTTTACCCTGTCTCTGCCGGTGAATTCGGCGATGGTACCCATCCTAACGTTTACGACAACAGCACCTGGGATACCCGAATCAAGGGCAGCAACAACCAGATGTTCTGCTTCGAATCCCATGCCAAGTTCACTTACCGTCCGGGAATGCAGTTCTCGTTCCGTGGTGACGATGACATCTGGGTGTTTATCGACAACAAGCTTGCCGTGGACCTTGGCGGTACGCACTTGGCCGCCCCGGGCTACGTTAACCTGGATCAGTTTACAGGAGCTAGCGGCTCCCTCGTGGCCGGAACGGACTACGAAATCGACATCTTTTTCTGTGACCGCCGTACCGACATGAGTAACGTGCGTATCAAGACGAACATGTACATCAAGCAGTCGACCGGTATCGAGATTGACCCCAAACCGCAGGGCGATGGTGGCCTCGAACTTGATGTCTGCGTGCTCACGAGCGGCGGTGGCGACTGTGCCTCCGTGCTTGCCGGTACCGATGAAGGTTCCAAAGCATGTGGAGATAGTATTAAAACTGAAATAAGCTACAAGATTGTGACCCGCAAGAAGGAGCCGGTGCAGGGCTGTGGCGACTGTGCCGCTTTGACTCCGGGAACCATCAACCATGGCGGTATCGACCTCACGAACCCGAAGGTGCCGAAGTTCAACCAGGAAAAGATGAACGGACTTGCTCCCGGAACCTACTACCTCGTCATTACCGTGGATGGCAAGACTGCCTACCATAAGTTCAAAATCAAGGGTAACCTGGATGTCGTGACGCAGGATGTCGAATTCCCGAACACGGACGGTGATGCCAACATCTACCCGGCCGGAACCAAGTGGAAGTTCGAGGGCATGGGCCTCGCCGGCACGCGCCTCCCGATCTATGTATCCGCTCCGGACGATCAGGGCACGGTCGACCTCGCTTCTGCAGCGAACCAGACCTACACGCTCACGCTTTCTGCGGGTGCCACTCTCTACAAGAACAAGGAAGATACGACTCCGCTCTCTGTGCCCTACAATGGCAAGATTGACGAGAACGGTATCGATACCCTCTGGGTGGAAGTACCGCTCGCTGGTTTGACTGCCGCCGAAACGAAGGTTACGGCTTCCGTGCGCAACGCTGTCGCGACACTCTCGTTCTTCGCCCCGCAGCTGTCGTTTGCCAAGCCCAAGACGACCGACTCCCTCGGCAACGTCATGGAATGGACTACGATGGATCAGGATCCCGATGTGGATGAGGATGGCGATGAATACTTCCACTGGGTGAATGCCGACGTGGACTTCTACCTCATTGTCCGTAACCCGGCGACGGGAGCCCTCTGCACGGAATGTAATTTTGCCCTGGATATCCTGGATGCCTCCAGCGGAGTTTCGGGTGCTGTCAGCGCTCTGGTAGACGGTGTCGCCTTGGTGCGTATCCGTTCGAGCCAGGTCTACGATGACCCGAGTCAGCCCGCGGCGACCATGCTTGTGGGTGCTGTCGCGAACAACGCAGTCGCGGCTCCCTATGGCAACATGCATTTCTACAAACCGCCTGCACCGATGCCGCTCATTGTCGACATGTTCGACGTGAAGGGCGCTCCCACGGGCGAAATGAACATCTCGTCTAAGTTCTACAAGGAATCGGCGGACTACTTGGATGGTAGGGCGGACTCCATGGCGGTTATCTATGACCGTGCCATTCATCCGGACTCCATCCCGTTCTTCCTGTGCCTCAACTTCGACGAAAAGCACCTGGTGAAGATCAATCCTTATGATTTGGGTTATTCTACTAACCCGAAGGACAAGGAAATGTTCTGCTCCACGCAGTTCGGTGCTGCCGAAATCAAGGAAGCCTATGACAAGAGCCCGGATAACGGCCAGACGCTCGTGTTTGCTGTCGACGATCCGTTCACTGCCGATGTGAAGACTTTGGTACTGAACGAAGACAGGATTGCATCGTTTACGACCTACAAGTGGAAGGGCGATACCGTGAAATCGTTCTTCGAAGGTCACCTGACCGATCGTATGGCTCCGATTATCCTTTCGGCTCGTGCTTCGGCAGAAACAGACGGTGGCGTGTATGACCAGGTGAAGATTGTCGCTTCCGAACCGGTGATGGTTCTGGATGGCTCCGTGGCGACCTCGGCATTCAGCTATTATCTGAACTCTGCTGTCGATGAAGCGTTCAAGGAAGAAGAAGCCAAGTATATCCATGTGGAATCCCAGAACTCTCCCCAGAACAAGAGGGATACGCTTACGCTCCGTTACTACAACGATGACAAGCTGAAGCCGACTCCGCACGTGGGTGACTACATTCGTTTCCGTGCCGATAACGTTGTGTGGGCCGACTCCTCGAATGGGGCCGCTCCGGGTGCCGATACGCTCAGGCCTGCCGACGATGCTACCTGGCACTGGAATTCTCCGACGAACTATAATGCCACGAACCGCTTGCCGTCTCCGTGGGTGCAGGTTGTGGGTGATGCGAAGATCGACGTGACCACGATTCCGTATAACGTTGCGGATCCGTCGGCTGTGGACGAAAATACCCCGGTGGGCGAAGTCTTCCCGGTCAAGACGAGCGAGAATATGGACGATGTCAAGTCGGCCCACCCGAATACGCTCGGCCACTTCGTGCAGTCTGACATGGGTTCCATCATCGGTGCCGATACATCTTTCACGAGGGTGTACCAGAACAATCCGCATGACATCTACTTCTTCTACGAAGTTGACTACTACACGAACCTCGGCTCGTTCGTTGCTCACCAGAGTGGAAAGATCTACTGTGACGATGCGTTCTTCTCGGCCGACCCGACCCAGGAAGGTGCCGTGGGCGACTGCGTGAAGAACCCGCGCAACTTCTTCGTCGCATGGAACATGCTCTCTGACAAGCACCGCCTCGTGGGTACTGGCGCCTATATCACTAAGTACTCGTCCTTCGTGAAGCTCGGCTCCGTCGGAACCAAGGGCAAGAAGGAAAAGACCGAGGTCTGGGGCGTGAAGCGTGGCACGGGCGTTGTTAAGAAATAATAGCGCTTCTTCGGTCTAAAATGAACTTGCATCCCCGCCCTGAGGGCGGGGATTTTTCTACATTTGGACCATGCAAAAGATTAGCCTCCTGATTTGCCTCGCTGCGATAGCCTTGTCGTGGGCGGGTGACCCTACGGATATCGACTCCCTTTTCCGCGGCAAGGAATACAAGCCCGAACTGAGCTCTTCGCTGCGCGACACGACTGACATTTCGGCTCTCGCCGTATCGAAGGGTTCCGGAAAGGAATCCAAGGGAAATGGCTATTACGTTCTGCAGTTCGAGGCCGTGGGCGATTTCGATGCCGCCCAGCGTCGTAAGGCGCAGATTTCTGCATCGACGGGCTACAACATCCAGGTGGTGTTCGATGCCCCGTTCTACAAGCTGCGTGGCGGTGGATGGACATCAAGGAAGGCGGCCGAGGATAAGGCTCGCGAACTTTCCATCTACAATATCAACGCGCTTGTCGTGAAGCTCAAGTAGCTTTTTAGCTGTTTCGCTGAATTCCGCGTAATGGGCGGGTCCCTAGTCTATGAGCCCGAGTGCTTGCTTTTGCGCAAATTCGTCCATGGATGCCGGAAGCAGGGCCCTCTCCTCGGGAGAGACGTAGATGAACTTGCGTTCGTTTTGCGGACGCATGCTCCTGTCCCGCAACACTACGGGCGGGTTCTTCGTGGAGTAGAAGAACTTGCCTGTCTTGATGAACTTGTGGCGCTGGAAACCCTGCTTGATGGCGTCGTTCAGAGCCTGGAGGATCATCGGGCCTGCGCGATCGACATGGTGCAGTTCCAGCAGGCGCGACAATAGCACTTCCTCGTGGATGGGAGCCTCGTGATCGACATAGAATTTGAGCTGCACGATGAGCGAAAGCGCGGAGAGTTCCGCGATGGGCTTGTCGTGGGCGGTTCCTTCGATTTTCGGGTGGACCACCTGGTAGGGCTTCGTCTGGATTTCGGCGACCGCGGAATCGTTCTCGGCTGTTCCCGCTTCGGCCTCGGGTTCTTCGGGAGGCGGCGGTGCGACGCTCTGTTCGATGGCGATGGTCGTGATGATATGGCTCGCTTCGTCTGCGTTGGAAATGTACCAGAAGGGAGTCCAGATGTTGAGGACCTTCCAGCCCAGCTGGCGCAGGAGCACGGGGCGCACGTATTCGCGGTCTTCGATGGATTCGCGGAAGCGTTCCGTGGTGCAGTCGTCTTCGATGACGGCGAGGAACCTCTTGGGGTTGTTCGCGTCCACGACGACAGGGCCGACGGGTATGGCTCCGGAAGCGAAACTGGGCAAGACGTTGATGCCCTCGTTTTGCAGGAGCGCGATGACCTGGGAGCGGAGTGCCGAATCTGCCGGCTTGATTTCGAAGTCGGAAGGTTTCGCCTTGCGAAGCAGATGGGCCATCCAGTCACGCAGCATGGCAGACTTGGCGGTGGTCATCTTTTGCTTGTCGGCTTCGGTCATGAAAATCTTGAGCTTGTGGCGTGCGAGTGTCGCGCTGATGGCGATTTTCCCTTCGCTGGAGCTCTTGTCCATGGCTTCGGGCTCTGCGCAGACGAATATGACGTCACGGTATTTTTCGGTAGCCCTTTCTGGAGTCTTGATATAGAATCCGGTCGAGAGGTCGCTGTTTGTAAAGAATCTGGCGCAGGGGGCATCCTTGGTGAGAAGCGCCTTGATGGTCGACTCGATTTCGTGACATGTCACCTGGTGGAACGCGATGATTCCGAGAGTCTGCCCCGGATGCGTCTCGGCATGGTGAATGGCCGCCTTTGCAATGTCGATGACTTTGTCTGCAACCGTCTGGATGGAATCGCTCTTGCCGGAATCGCGAACCGGGGGCGGCAGCTGGCGGATGCCGTGGTTGTAGATGTGCTCGTTCGCAAATTCTACAAGGGACGGATCGGAATAGCTGTCCGAGAACCAGAGTTCGCGGGTCGGGATGCCGCGGCGCAACGAGGCCGTCATGATGCTTTCCTGGAAGAACGCCGTGTGTACGGGATCGATGTCGAGGTAGGCGTCAAAAGGCAACGGCTCTAGGGCCGGTGCGTGTGGGTTGCCGATGAGGATTACCTTGTTTGCCTTTAATGCAAGCGGGATGGATTCGGCTACGGAGATGCTGCCTGCGTCCAGAAGGACGATGGTGTCGAATTTCTTTTCGCAGACAAGGGCGTCTTCGATGCTCAATACCGAAAGTTTCTCGGTTGCGGTGGCGTGCGCTTCGCGGAAGTTCGCGTTGCAGAATTCGTCCAGCAGCAGACGGTATTTTTTGCCGAGCTGGGAATGGACTTTCGGGGCGCAGGAGAATACTTCGGGGAATTCCTTGCTGAAGCGCTGGACTTGGGAGGCCGCCCAGTAATATGCGGTGGCCTGGGGCAGTTCGCTGTTGACAGCCGCCGGATTCTGGACAAAGCGCAGGAGTGTCTTGCAACCGGTGCTCTCGAGTTCGCGGAACAGCGAGGAAAGCTTAAGGTGCGTGTTGAGGACGTTCCAGTTGTCTTTCCAGAGGTTGATTTCTTCGAGGCTCTTGTCGAGGTCGAGACTGTCGAGCGGAATGTCGAGAACAAGTTCCTTGGAGAGCACCCGCATGCCCGAAAGCAGTTCCTGCACGGCCTTGTCGAATTCCTCGAACCGCGGGAGCATCGGCTTGATCTGGTGCCAGTGCTCGAGAACCGTGAGCATCAGGTTGAACTGCGGGCTGTTCGCATGCTTTTCGCGGAAGTCGTAGATGTAGGTAATCTTCTTGTTCAGGTTGACCCAGTTCGATTTTTCGTAGAGCCAGTCGCGACCCAGCAGATGGTTGCCGAGAACGGCCGTGTCCTTGTAGGCGCGCTTGTTTTCTTGCAGCTCCAGGAGGGTATCGATGAGGTCGAGCAGGTGCGCATCCGAAGAAACTTCTTTTGGATGCTTGAGCACCTTCATGAGGCGCTTGCGCGAATTGCGGTAGCGGTCGGAAAGGCCCTTGAGCGTGACCTTGAGACTGTCGGCAAATTCTTCGCGGGCGGCGAGGATGTTCTCGTCGACGGCGTCGTCCGTGTAGATGTCGGATGTCTGCCTGCGGTAGCGGACCCACTTGTCGCCTGCTTCGGGCAGTTCCTTGAGGGAATCCTGGTAGGCGCTCCAACTGTTGGAACAGAGATCCCAGCCTTCGAATTCGGGCGTGTTTTCGTCGAAGTTCTTGCGGATAAGCGAAATGATTTCGGATAGCGCGGGCAGGTAGATGCCGGTGGGGAAGAACCCTTCTTCCTTGAACAGGTCGACAAGCGGCCTTATGACTTCGACTTTTTGGATGGTATCGTCAATGTTCTTGGCGATTTCGGCCTTCGCTTCTTGGGTGAGGCTTTCGGCCTTGATGTTTTCGAGGAGCTTGCGCGCTGCGATTCCGCCCTTGTTGAAATAGAGGTCGGAAATTTCTTGCAGGAGCCGCTGCAGGTTCGAAAATTCCTTGAAGGGGAGATTGTTCGATTCCTGGAAGATGGATTCGACGAATTTCGCCTTCGGCTTGGGCGCCTGCGCAAAGAACTGCAGGATGTCGGTCAGGCTCGTGCTGTCGGAGGGAGACTTCCCGTTGACCGCCTTGTAGTAGTTGATAAAGAATTGCCGCGTCTTGTTGATATCGGCGGCGACTTCTGCGCGCGGACGGCCGCTGTAGGAGCGGAAGTCGGATTTCCATGCCTGCGTAAAAGTCTGCCTGGAGATGGCGCGCCGCGTGACCACTAGCGTGTCATGTCCCTTCGCGAGGGCCTCGGCGACGATGTTTGTTGCGACCTTTACTTTCTGGGTACCGGGCAGCGCCTGGATGGCGTAGCCGTGCGCATTTTCGTCGAGCGCGTCGATGGTCACCTTGGTCGTGTGCGAGTCCGTGGTGTAGAGGAAATGGTGGTCGGCCGGGTTGTAGATTTGGTCGAAGTCCGCTTCCTCGAATACGGATTCCCGAACCTGGAATCCATCTTCGCCGAAGAGCGAGGAGAGGAAGGGGTTGCTGTCGATTTTCTTTTCGCTTCCGAGGTTTCGCATCGCCATCTTGAGGCGGAGCCTGCTGCTATTTAAGAAGGCAAGGCAGATGCCATGGCGCGTGAACTTCCAGTTCTTTTCGGCGGCGATGGCCTTTTCGAACAGGGAAAAGTAAAGTTGGATGCTGAACTGGCCGTCGAGCGTTGCGTCTTCGATGCGCGGAAGCTGGACTCCGGCAAGCCTCTCGGAGAGGACCGTGTTCTCGATGGGAGGCCTGTTCGAAAGGTTTATGGAGTTCCCGTCTGCACTGGGCTCGAGCGGGATGAGCAGGCTCGGTGCAAGCGCGTTGCCGTCCCACTTGAGGAATCCGGCAAGCAGGTAAAGGTCTGGCGTACCGAAGTCCTCGGCTTTCTCCTTGAATACCGTCTTGAAGAGAGTCTCGCACTGTTTCTTCTGCTGAGGCGTGAAGCTTGCAGATACCGGGATAAAAGAGTCGAGCGGGATAGCGTTGGCGGATTGCTTCCATTTTTCGTAGAAAGTGTCGCTCGCTTCGCGCAGGAGCGGAGTCTGAAATTCGTTCTTCGTCGAAAAGAGTAGCAGCCTGTCCTTGGAATCAAAAAGGGCAGCCTCCTGTCGGACTTTCATGACGGTGGATGACGGTGTATTGTGCGCCATGCCTAGAATATACGTTATTTTTTTGTTTTTTAGTATTTACAGTTTGCCGGCTACGACTGAAATCGCCTCTTCTAGCGAGAGGGAGGTGTCTTGGGCTACAAGCGAGGCCCTGTAGCATACCCGGCCCAGCAGTTTTTCGGCTGAAACTCCGGCATCGCGGTCCTGGCGCAGGCTGTGGGCGCGTTCGCGTTTCGAGAGTTTTTTGCCTGCGGCATCCACGACGAGCGGATGGTGCAGGTATATCGGTGGAACGTCGCGGCCGAGCAGGCGCATGAGGGCGATTTGCCTTGCGGTGGAATTTCGAATGTCCTCGCCGCGAACCACGTGCGTGATTCCTTCGTCGATATCGTCGACGCACACGGCGAACTGGTATGTCCACTGTCCGTCGCGGTCGCGGATCGGGAAGTCCCCGCATTGCTGTTGCGGGTTTTCATCGAAATCTCCGAGAAACTTGTCGTGCCAGTGAACAACTTTGTTCGGAATGGAGACGCGGAGGCAATGGGGCTGGTCCGACATTGCCTCCGGGTTTGCCTGCTGTCGACATTTGCCCTGGTAGATTACTTCGCCGGTGGAACTTTTGGGGTTCTCTGCTTCCAGCTGTTTGCGGCTGCAGTAGCAGGGGTAGACCAAACCCTGGGATTGCAGCTTTTGGAGCGCCTCTTCGAAACGCTCCGGGTGCTTACTTTGTATGCTATCGCTATCGAATCGGAATCCGAACCATTTCAGGTCTTCGTAGATGCTCTCGATGTATTCGGGGCGTGCACGGCTTTGGTCGTGATCCTCGATGCGCAGGTGTATTTGCAGGTTCCACTTGCGGGCCGCGGCCCAAACGTAAAGCGCCGAAAGCAGGTGGCCTTCGTGAAGGTAGCCCGTGGGGCTTGGCGCAAAGCGGATTTTACCGTCCATACGCAAAAATGTAATAAAAGCAGGGGGTGCGTGCGCTGTTTTTGGTGAATTTGGGGATTGAAAGCTCCTAAAATGAGGCTTTTTATCCCCATTTTTGCGTGTAAATTAACATGTTTTGACGCTGATGGAGTACAAAATCACCCGTTGTTGGCGGAGGTTGGGGATTAAACTGGGCTAAAAAATGGTTTTTATCCCCACTGTGCGGGCTTTTTTCACGCATACGTTGCGTACAAAGTAATAAAATGGGGATTGGATGGGGTGAAAAAAGACTGTTTAATCCCCAATTTTCGGCTTTTGGTGTTTTTTTTGACGCAGAATCCGCTTTTTTTATTTATATTCAGGGCGTGAGGGCTTTCTGGCCCGCAAACAGGATTTTGGGTTATGCAAATGAATTTTAAGCGCGCTTTTAAGTTGGCCTTCGTCGCAATGGCGGTCTGTACGGCGTTCTCCTTCGCTGAAGATATTGTCGCGACGACCTCCAACGGTTCGACGGTCATCCTTCACGACAATGGCCGCTGGGAATACTATCAGAACAACGCGAATATCAGGGACGTGCGCGAATCCGCCGTGCCGAAGGATGCCCGTTTCGAGGTTTCCGTGCTTTATGAGAGTCCGGACAAGGTGAAGAAGAATGTGCGCATGGCGCTTGAGGCCGATTTCGCGACCGAGGAAGAAATCAGGGATAGCCTCCGCAAGGTGCCGAAGGGCGGCTATGTCTACTTCCAGGTGCCGACGAAGCAGATTAAACCCGGCCTTGTGCGCGAACTTACGTATTCTATTTACGATACGGGCAAGAACGCCATCTTTACGAAGACGGTTCGCGATTCGGAAGCGACGGCGAGTGAAGATGCCGGCATCTCGAATCTGTTGGTGGTCCCTATCTACGGTCGCCCGAAGGCAAAGGTCATGAAGGCCAGAGTCGAAGACCGCAAGAACCATGCCACGCTCGATATCGATATCCCGATTCGCTGATGACCGCCCCGCAAGAGGATATGCTGAAATTCGCCGTCGTCGATGTAGAAACGACTGGCGGTGCGGGTGAATCGAACCGCATTACCGAAATCGGGATTGTCCTGCTCGATGGCATGGAACAGGTGGGACAGTTCCACAGCCTGGTGGATCCGGGCGTGCCGATTACGCCGTTTGTCAAGAACCTTACGGGCATTACCGACGAGATGGTGAACGGGGCTCCGCAGTTTTCGAAAATAGCGGAAGAAGTGTCCGGGATGCTTGAGGGCAGAATCTTTGTCGCGCACAATGTGCAGTTCGATTGCCGCATGATTCTGACGGAACTCAAGCGCTGCTGCGTGAAGTTTGACCCGCCGAGGCTCTGCACCGTAAAGATATCGCGAAAATTTTTTCCGGGACTGCCTAGCTACAGCCTGCACAACCTGACGGATTCTCTTGGCCTCAGCGACTTTAGGCATCACCGTGCGATGGATGATACGCTTGCCTGTGCAGAAATCTTGAAACTGGCCTACAACAAGGTCGGGCCGGGAAAGATATTGAAAGAGGTGAAGAACCTCACGAAAGCGAAAAAAGCGAACGTTGTGAGATGACTGACGCCATCAGGGCGAGAGCAGCCCTGCGCGAAGTTTCATCTTTAGAATGCGGACGACGGATTTCTCGATTCTTGCAAGGAATGCCTTGTCGTTCATGGCGCGATCGAGAATGAATTTCTTGATATCAACCGCCTTGGCGGGGTAGGTGATGATGAACATGTCGTTGCCGGCATCGAGGGCGGCTGTCACGACTTTCTTGAATTCGGATGCGGGGTAGGGGTCGTTGAGCGGAGTTCCGGGGCCGCTGATCCAGCCGCGCAGGGAGCTTCCCCAGAGGTCGTCGGTGAGGACCACGATGTCGTCGTCGAGGTCGTGGGCCATCTTCACGAGTTTCTTCTCGAATACGGCGGGAGCGTTTGAAATTTTCGTGTAGCGGACGCTGCTCATCATGACGATAGGAATGTCCGGGGAGAGAGCCCTGAAGAACTTGACGTATTCCTTGATTCTAGATTCGCTCGCATCGCTTTCGGCCATCTGCAAGTCGCTGTTCTTGTTGCTGTCATAGCCGGGAAAGTGCTTCGATGCGCTGATGATGCCGGAAGCCCGCATTCCCTTCACGAATGCGCGGACCTTCTCTGCATTCTCGATGCCGTTCCATGAGCGGTTCCAGTGCTCCATGAAGGTTTCCTTGCCGTGGGAATCGAATGCGGGGTCGAGGGTGGGGGCGAGGTTCAGGTTGAAGCCTGCGTCGTGAAGCGTCTTGCCGACTTCATGTGCCGTGCGCTCGATTGCTGCGGGCTCCGATTCTCGCATCTCCTTTGCGCTAGGGGTCTTTTCCCACTTGCGGTCGATGTTCACGGCCCGGTTCACGGTGCCGCCTTCCTGGTCGATGGTGACGAGCAGCGGGACCTTGATGCGCGAAGAAATCTTTTCGAGGTTCTTCCGGAACAGGTTCATGTTCGAAAGGTGCGGCTTCATTACGAGAATTCCGCCAAAGTTGTTTGTAACGGTGAAATTCGGCGGTGCCATGTAGACCATGATCATCTGCCCGATTTTCTCTTCGAGCGTGAGCGAATTCCAGAGCGGCAGGAGCTCCTTGGGAAGCCCGCGGGGGGCCGCCGCGAAAGAACAGGCGAATGCGGCAAGCAAACCGAAAAAGAAAATCCGCAGGCGCATGCTGGCCTCGTGGTGCTAGCCTTCGCTCTTGGCGGGAGCTTTCTTGAAGAAACGTCTGCCCTTGCTGAAGTCGCGCGGCGGGAAGTCGAACTTGATCTTGCCCTTTTCGAGCGTGAGGTAGGCGTCGAAGAGCCTGCGCGTCTTGTTGCTGCGGAAGCCCTTGATGAGCGCCGTTTTCTTGCCTGCAAGGAGGTTCTTGATTTCTTCGAGCGGGATTTCCTTTCCGAGGAGCACCTTGGGCAGGTTGAGACCCGAAGGCTGCTTGTCGATGTAGCTCTGGCTCACGTAGCCGGTGAGCGTTTCGAACACGTTGGTCCCGTCGACGGGGGATACCCCTATCTTTTCGCCGATTTCAATCTCTTCGGGCTTTTCTTCGAATACGAATTCGATCTTGTTCTGGTCGTTGATGATGAGCACCGCGGTGAATTCCGCACCGCGCTTGCTGCGGAACCCGGACAAGGGGCCAATCTTACGCTTGGTGAGGAGTTCCACGATTTCTTCGTCGGAGAGGTGCTTGCCGCCAATCATCTTGCGGATGACGATGCCGTCTTCGGTGGTGTAGCGGCTTACGGTCTCGAACACCTTCTTGCCGTTCACGGGGCTGAACTTCGCCTCGCCGGTGGTGTTCTCTTCCTTGAATCCCTTGATGTTCTTCACCATGTTCTTCGTCATGTCGACGATGCCCTTCATGAAGTTCTCGCGGGATTCCTTGCCCTTGCTGATGAGGTCCATCTTGTATTCCCACTCGCCGGTGAGTTCCGGGCTTGTGAGCGCCTCGCAGTTCATGGCCGAGAGGACCTTGATGAGGTCGAAAGCCTTCGCTGTCGGGATCATTTCCTTGCCGTCACGGACAACATACTTGTCGCTCACCAGTTTCTCGATAATGGCGGCGCGTGTCGCAGGTGTACCAAGCCCGCGCTCCTTCATGGCGTCGCGCAACTCGTCGTCCTCGACGAGCTTGCCTGCGCTTTCCATCATGGAAAGGAGCGTGCTTTCGGTGTAGTGCGCAGGCGGCTTGGTGAAGTCCTCGCTGCTGCGCATGTCAAGCGTCTTTGCTTCGTTTCCCTTCAGGGGTGGCACGTTTGATTCGTCGTTGCTGTCCTTGCCGTAGACCGCCTTGAAACCCGGGTCCACGAGAATCTTGCCTTCGGTAATGAACGTCTCGCCTTCGACGGTCGTAATGCGGGTGGTGCCCAGGTACTGTGCCGGCGGGAAGAATACCGCGATAAAGCGCTGGCACACCATCGTGTAGATTTTCTCTTCGGCTTCGGTAAGGCCCTTCGGGGTGACGCCCGTAGGGATGATGGCGAAGTGGTCCGAAATCTTCGTGTTGTCAAAGACTTTCGGGGTGCGCTTCACGTAGTTCTTGTCGAGGGCCTCTTGCGCGAACTTGGCGAGCGGGCCTTCAATCTTTGCGAGGGTAGCCTTCACGGGGGCCACGTAGTCTTCGGGTAGGCAGCGACTGTCGGTACGCGGGTAGGTCGTTGCTTTGTGGCGTTCGTACAGGGCCTGCGCAATCGAGAGCGTCGTCTTAGCGCTAAAGCCGAAGCGGTTGTTCGCCTCGCGCTGGAGCGTGGTTAGGTCGTAGAGTTGCCCGCACTTCTGCTGGCTGGGCGCTGTCGTTTCCTCGATCTTGCCGGGCTTGCCCTTGCATTTCTTGAGAATCTCGTTTGCCTTCTTCTCGTCGAAAATCTGCTTTTTGCGGTCCTTGCCGTCGCCCTCGAACCATTTGCCCTGGTAGTTCACGCCGCCGTTGTCGAAGTCCGCATCGATGGTCCAGAACTTTTCGGGCTTGAACTGCTGGCGTTCTTCTTCGCGCTTCACGATGATGGCGAGCGTCGGGGTCTGCACGCGCCCGCACGGCGTAATCTGGAACCCGCCCATGCTGCTGTTGTAGGCGGTGAGCCCGCGGCTCCCGTTCATGCCCACGAGCCAGTCGGCCTCGCTGCGGCAGAGGGCCGCGTTTTTCAGGTTTTCCATCTCTTCGGCGGTGCGCAGGTGCTCGAACGCGTCCTTGATGGCGGCAGGCGTCATGCTCTGCATCCACAGGCGCTTGATGGTCTTGCCCGTGAACTTGCCCTTGAGCACGTAGTCGAGGATGTAGAAGAAAATCAGTTCACCTTCGCGGCCCGCATCGCATGCGTTCACGATGGTCGTCACATCCTTACGCTTGATGAGCTTGCTGACGATGGAAAGCTGTGCCTTCGTGGCGGGGGTGGCAACGAGCGGGAATTTTTCGGGGAGCATCGGGAGCGTCTTCATGTCCCATGCCTTGTAGCGCTCGTCGATGTCCTTGGGGTCGGCGATGGTTACCAGGTGGCCGATGGCGTGGCTTACGATGGTCGAATCGCTTTCGTAATATCCGTTGTTCTTCTTGAACGACTTCGCACCGAGAACTTTCACGAGGTCGGCCGCAACGCTCGGTTTTTCTGCGATGATGAGGGTTATGCCCTCGCTGGCGGGTTTTGTCGCCTTCTTTGTCGCCGTGGTCTTGGCGGAGGCCTTTGCCGTAGTCTTTGCGGTGGATTCTGTCTTAGTCGTTTTCTTGGTCGTAGTTGCCATCGTTATTTCCATTTAAAGCGTCCGAACAGGCCGAAGAGCACGGCCAGCACGGTGAAGGGGGCGTGGATGAATTCAACGGGGATGCACCACTTGAGCAGGTGCTCCTGCCGGAAAATCCGGAGCCCGCGGAGTATTAATACCAGGTCGCCTATGCACTTGGCGACCGATGCGACGATTGTCGCGATGAGAATTTCGAAGCTGAAGGGCGAAAGTGCCGCCGAGACGCACTGCATCACGAGGAACAGGAATACCATGCTGAGCACGAATACGATTTTCGGCGTATAGTATATGGTTGCCGAAGCCCAGCGCTTGCGCTGTTCCCACAGTTCCTTGAGGGTCTCTTTGCCGCTCGTGGTGACGAAGGTCGATTCGGCAACGCAGTAGCGCATGGCCCAGGGACGGTCGTCAGCGATTTTCTGCATCAGGAGGTCATCGTCGCCGCTCTGGATCTTGAGGACGTTCTCGAATCCGTGGACGCTCTTGAAGAAGCTCTTGCGGTAGGCGAAGTTGTTGCCGGTGCTCGTGAGCGGAAGGTGCATCGCGATGCCGGCAGTCCCCGCCACGCGGTAGATGAGCGTCTCGACCGCCTGCATGCATATGAGCACGCTCGATTTGCCGGGAACGGTCGGGATGTAGGAATGCCCAGCCACGAGTTCGATTCCCGGTTCGAATTCGCGCACGATTCCGGCAATCCAGGTGGGTTTCACGATACAGTCGGCGTCGGTAAGGCAGAGGATGTCGCCGTCGCAGATGTCGACGAGTTTCGAAAGGGCCTGCTTTTTGGGGCTGACGCCGTCGGGAATGTCGTTGATGGTGAGAATGTGAAGCCGCGGGTAGCGTGCCGCGTAATCCGCGAGGATTTTCGGGGTGTCATCGTCGCTGCGGTCGTCGGCGACCCATACGTCCCATTCGCCGTCATATTCCTGTGCGAGGACGGAATCGAGTGTCGCGCGGATGCCCGCCGACTCGTTCCTCGCCGAAATCAGGATGCTTACGCGCGGTTTGGGTTCCACGTCGGACTGCCCGTCGCGCACCGTGCCCAGGGCGCGGAAAAGCCGCACTTCGAGGGCTATGTAGAGTAGCGCCGATACGGACAAAAGGCCGATGACCAGGTATGTGAGCACTGTCCAGAACATTTTTTCGGGCAAAATTTAGTTCATCGCACCCTGATTTGGGACTGCGGGTGCCGGAACGGGACGTCGATTTCTCGATACATATATATATGTTATTGTGTCGGACGAAAGCGAAAATTCGCGAATTCGGTGAAAAAACGCGTTTTTTGGGGGTGGACGTTATTCTTTCACGAGTTCGGGGTGCTTGTCGGCGATGCGCCGTGCGAGGTACACGAACGGTGTATCCATCAGGGAGGTTACGATGAAGATACCGTACCCGAAGACGAGGATTTCGCCGATGGTGTTCCATGGGAACACGCCCGCGAACGCGAGCAGGTTGAACACCACCACGTTGATAAGCTGGCTTACGAGGGTGGAACCGTTGTTGCGGAGCCACAGGAACCCGCGCTTGTCACCGAACTTCTTTTCGGTCCATTTCCACCAGGCATGGTAGGCCCACACGTCGAACATCTCGCAGACGGCATAGGCGAACAGGCTTGCGAGCATCACGCGCGGGGTGTTCGCGAATACGGTGCGGATAGGGCCAGCCATCGTGTCGCCGTCGGCCGGAATGTAGAGGAACCAGCTCTGCGAAATCAGGATGAAGGTGATGTTTGCGAGGATTCCGATTTTCACGCAGCGGTTGGCTTCTTTTTTACCGAAGATTTCGCTCATGATGTCGGTCGCGAGGAACGAGGAGGCGAAGATGACGTTGCCGAGCGTGGTATCGAGCCCGAAGGCGTGCACCAGGATAAGCACCTCGATGTTTGCCGCGATGGTGCAGATGACCGTCCACGCGAAAAGGCCCTGCTTGCCGAAAAAGCGGAAGAAGGCGACGAGCCCTCCGAAAAACGCGAAGACGGAGGCGACAAGGATGATCTCGTTCTGGAACGGCACTTTACTTTCTCCGGTCGATGGCCGCAAACAGGCGGGTCTTGGCGATAGATTCGAATTCGGTGCCCGGCTTGCCGTAGTTGGCGAACGGGTAGAGCGAGATGCCGCCGCGGGGCATGAAGATTCCTTCGACTTCGATGTATTTCGGGTCCAAAAGCTTCACCAGGTCCTTCATGATGATGTTCACGCAGTCCTCGTGGAAATCCCCGTGGTTGCGGAACGAGAACATGTAGAGCTTGAGCGACTTCGATTCCACCAGGTACTGGTCCGGGATGTAGTTGATCTTGATTTCGGCAAAATCGGGCTGGCCGGTTTTCGGGCAGAGGCTCGTGAATTCCGGGCAGTTGAACGTGACCATGTAGTCGTTGCCCGGATGCTTGTTCGGGAACTTTTCGAGCACTTCGGGGCTGTAGGTGGTCTTGTACTGGGTCTTGTTGTTGCCAAGCAGCGTGACGCCTTCGAGTTCTGCTTCTGAACGCATGGAAGTCTCCTAGTTTTGTTTTAAGTCAGGATGGGTTTCGAACTGACTGGCGTAAAGATAAAAAAATCCGGGCTTTTTTCAAAGCCCGGATGAAGCGGGAAAATTCGGCTACAGCATCACCGTGATGTTATAGCTCGGTGGGGTGCGTTGAGTCCCGCCTTCCAAGCATCCACTGCCGCACTCGACGTGTCGAGCGCCCAGTCCGCTTCGAAGCTCTTGCTCTGGTTGAACCACATGATGGCGAAAATCCTCGGAAATTCCACGGGCAGCACCTTGAACATGTCGGCTATCCATTCGGCCTTGTTCCCGCCCGATTCCGTGCACGATGTCTCGGCGATAAAGATGGGCTTGTCGATGCCCGCGAGCGCATTGTACGACTTCCTGAAAACTTCCGAGAAACTCTTCCAGCGGGACCAGCATTTCTTATCGCCCCAGTTGTAGCCGTCGATGGAGATGTAGTCCACGAAATCGTCGCCGGGGTAGGTTCCCGTGAAGGTCGTGTTTTCGCCCACGTTCGAGGAATTGGTCGTCCAGACCCACTTGACGTTACCGACGGATTCCTCGCGGAAAATCCTTACGATGTGCCGGAAAGCTTCGGCAACGTTCTCGTCGGTGTTGCCGGCGCCCTGCTTGCCGACTCCCCAGTCGTACCAGTCGCCGTTCGCTTCGTGGAGCGGACGGAGCCAAATTTCGTGTCCGTATTCCTTGGCGCTTTTTGCAAAGTGCCGTATGAAGGAATCTGCCTCGCCCTCGTTTATCCTTCTTGCGTTGTAGCCGTTGGGCATCCACGTGACAACGAGCGTGGAACCGTTCTCGCGAGCCGTTTCGGCGAAGGGCTCTACCCAGTTCCAGGTGTTGATATCGAATAGCGCAAACAGGCTCACGAGATCGACATTCCTTCCCTGAAGAGCCTGGAAAGCTTGAATGTTTTCTTTCGTGGGCTGCGGGTGCAGTTCGTTGCCGCCGACCCATGCCCCTATGCGGAATTCTTTTTGCATGAAACCTCCAGTCAAAAACAAAGATATTTCATTGGGAGCCGGTGACGAAGCCTTTGTTTTTTAGTATTTTCCAAAGTGTATCTAGTGTTTTAAACGAGTGTGATTTGGAACACTAAAAAAATGAGTTTGTGCGTATCGAACGAAGGAGGATTCGATGACTGTGGAAGAAATTTGTAAGTGGCTGGAGGCTTCGAAATTCAGGGAAGGCGACAGGCTCCCTTCGGTCAGGAGTGTTTCGGAGCGTCTTTCTACATCGACTTGCACGGTGTTTCGCGCCTACCGCAAGCTGATTGACGCGAAGAAGGTTTATGGGGAACAGGGTAACGGCTATTTCTGGGGTGCGGCCAAGGTCGCCATGCCGGAACCTCCCGTGCGAGAACAGGTGGTTGAACGGCTGGAACGATTGCTCCAGGAAGACTGGAAATCCGGCAGGCTTTCGGCGGATGCCCCGCTCCCGACCATCAAGGAACTTTGTTTGCAATACGAGACGTCGGTCGGTTCCATGAGGCGCACGCTCGAAAAGCTGCAGGCGTTGGGAATCCTTTCACGCCGGGGCAGAGGGCGTTTCTATTTTCGCACGGCGCAAGCCCCGAAGGCGAAGGAAATCCTCCTGGTGATGCGTTCGAACCCGACGGGGGATTTCTATTGCCTGGGGGAGCGTGAACTGGAATTTATGCAGAAGGTTTACGCCGAGGCTGAAAAGCGCGAGCTGCGCGTGCATGTGCTGGGTTACCACGAGGATTCAGGCAAGTTCTTGGATTCGGCGGGCAATGCCGTGTTGCCGGAGACATTCCGCGATGCGTTCGGCGCAATCCTTTCGACGATGCTCGTCTTTAAACCCCAGCGCCTATTCTCGCTGTTCGCGAGGACCCGATTCCCGATATCGGTGTGGTGGGAACATCCGCTTTCTGAAATCCCGCGTGCCCTCAAGAAAGAACCGCGGTACGCCTTCTTCAACCTCGCCTTCGGCGAGTTTCCGGGCCGTGCCGTGGGACGCTTTCTCCGGGAACGGGGCTGCAAGAACATCGTCTACATTTCGCCGTATCATTTGAGTTCCTGGTCCATCGACCGCCTGAATGGCCTCAAAAAGTCGGGACTGCATGTCTTCGAAGCGGTGGATGCCGAACGCGCGAGTCCGTTCGAGTTCAGCAAGGAACCTCCGGCTTTTTTTGAAAAAGTGGTCGCGCGCCTTGCGGGGAGTGTCCCGCAAGACACCGATGCCTGGGTCGTAGTGAACGACGAAGTGGGCTGCGCACTCCACCGGATGTTTGTACAACATAAAATCAAGCGCCCGCCTTACATGGTGTCGTTCGACAATACGGTGGACAGCTACCGCATCCGTCTGGATTCCTTCAAATTCAATCTCGATACGCTAGCCGAACAGTCGGTATTCCACATCGTGTCGCCCGGGGTCACGCTCTACAAGAAGGACGACTTCCGCGAACTTTCGGGCTCCGTGGTGGAAAAGTAGCGGTTCGCCGCCCGATTCTGCGGTCCTGGCCTACCCCTGGGACCAGCCCGACCCGAGCAAATAAAATAGGCTGAAACACTGGGCTGGGGCCCCTCCCGCATATAGTTTAAGCCTGAATGTTGAAATCAGGCTTGTTTTTTATTAAATTTGGGCCACTTTGAGAATCGATATCGCACAGAAACTTACTGAACCCGAAGACCGCCGAGCAGTCTGGTCCCATGCCGACGCTCCCGAAATCTTCGACGAACTGCACCTCAAGGGCGATCTGGTAGCCGAGGTGCTGGTGAGCCCCGAAGGCCCCGGTAAGTGTCTCGTGACCGGTACGCTCTCCGGAGTGCAAACTCTGACCTGTTCCAGGACGCTGGACTTGTTCGACCGCCCGTTTACGACCGAAATCGTGGCGGAGGTCGAGAGGCTCCCCATCGCAAAGCAGGAGCTGGACGAGGACGATGCAGATGTCTTCGCCTACAAGATTCCCCAGGGGCAGGACTTCGTAGATGTATCCGAGTGCATCCGACAGCTGGTTTTACTGCAAGAACCGGTCGCGCCCGTGAAAAATCCTGACGAAGATTTTATCTTTGTATCAAACAATCCGCCTGACGAAGGTTCCGACGGGGCCGCAAAGCCCATGGACCCGCGCTGGGAGAAACTCAAGGCTCTCAAGAGCAAAATGGAAAATAGGAGTTAAAAATGGCAGTACCTAAAAGAAAAACCTCGACCGCCCGTCGTGACAAGCGCCGCACCCACTGGAAGATGGAAGTGCCCGCGATGGCTACCTGCGACCACTGCGGTTCTGCAAAGCGCCCGCACCGTGTGTGCCCGGTTTGCGGCTACTACAATGGTGTCGAAGTTGTCAACATGAAGGATGCCGAAGCCTAATTTGTTGATGCAGCGTTCAGTTGCAAGGAGATGTTCATGGTAAAAGTTGCTCTTGATGCTCTGGGTGGCGATTTCGCTCCCGACGTCGTGGTTGAAGGTGCGGTAAACGCCGTCAACAAGAATGCAAACCTGCATGTGGTCCTGTGCGGACCGGAGGCCGTGGTCAAGGCTAAACTCGAGTCGCTCGGTTACGCCGGCAACGGGATTTCGGTCATCGACGCTCCGGACCCTGTCGCCATGGACGAACACCCTGTTCAGGTTCTCAAGAAGAAGCCCCACTCCGGCCTGGTGACGTGTGTCGCCCTGCAGAAGAAGGGCATGGTCGATGCTTCCGTGAGCGCCGGCAACTCCGGTGCCATGATGGCTAGCTGCCTCATGCTTCTCGGAAAGTCGAGCGAAAAGTTCAGCCGTCCGCCTATCGGTTGTGTCATTCCGACCGCCGACCGTCCAATCATCCTGGTCGATGCCGGCGCGAACGTCGATGAACGCGCCTCCACGCTGGTGGATTTCGCCATCGCGGGTTCCGCATTCGCCGAGACCTACTTCGGATATCAGAACCCGAAGGTCGGCCTCCTCAACATGGGCGAAGAAGAACACAAGGGTCCAGCTGTGCTCCAGGAAGCGCACCAGCTGTTGAAGTCCGCCCCGGTGAACTTCATCGGCAACATCGAAGGCGAAACGCTTATCGAAGGCGTCGCCGACGTGGTGGTGACCTCCGGCTTCACGGGCAACGTTGTCCTGAAGATGCTCGAAGGTTTCTACGAACTCCACAAGAAGATGTTCGGTTTCATCGATACCCCCAACGGCCGTCGCTTCGACGAGATGTGGGACTACCGCATGACGGGTGGCGCTCTGCTCCTCGGCCTCAACGGCACGGGCATTATCGCTCACGGCCGTTCCGATGCTCTTGCCATCGAGAAGGCTGTGGAAGTCGCCGCTAAGTACGCCGAGAAGGGTGTCGCTAAGAACGTGAACGAACGCCTTGCGGCCATCAAGGACGAACCTGCCGAAGCAAAGTAAGTGCTTGACTGGAACTAGTTTGTCTGCAAAAGGCTATTAGGGACGGAACCGCAAGGTTCCGTCTTTTTTTTGTAAACAATTATTTTGTTGATTTCGCTTTCGAATGAATTTACTTTGTTATTTAAAATAAATTTATAAGAGGCGATAAGGTGAATAGTTGTTTTGCCAATATGGTAATGGCTTTGTTTATTGTGGCATGTAGCAATTTTAGATAAATTGCCATCGGGCAAAGATGGACGGTCTTATACGAAAACGAATTTAAAGAATCTGTTTGAATTTTGGAAGGAGCGGCTATGAGAAAAATGTTTTTATTTTTAGTGTTGCTTGACGCCTTGCTTGTTGGTTGCTCGGGTTATGATGTTGCCCATGGTGACTATGAAGGAACAGGTTCACTGCTTCATGAAATTGCAAACAACTCTGGCTATGATGTGAAAGTAAAATTCTTATGGCAATATGATGAAAAAAGGGATTCCGTCTTGATGGACGTTGCCGAAGGAGATACAATTGTTTTGCCGGAATCCGTAGGTCACCTGGCAGAGACTTTTGTGGAAGATTTCAATTTGGCTTATCCTGATGGGACCTTTGATGCTTATATAGAATTTGATGTTTTACCTGCCAAATGTGTTTCTTTTGTGGGCGATGTCGATGAGCAGAATGATATACGTTCAGAAAAATTTTCTGAATTTATTGACCCGACGGATGCCGATGGATTCCGGTTCAAAAGGTATACCATTGATTCGGCTTTATATAAGGATGCTGCTCAATGCCCCTAGTAGGGCTCTAAACTTGCAAAAATATTCCTTTTATCTTTCTTTTGCGGGGAAATAGTGCTTTTTGCTCCGGGAACCTTTGGAACGGGGGTGTATTTTCTAAATTAGGGGTGAAAATTTTGCGGTATTCCGCAGAGGATAATTATGTCTAAGACTATTTTGCTTTTCCCTGGCCAGGGTGCCCAGTATGTAGGTATGGGCCAGACCCTTGCTTCCACTTTCGAACCGGCCAAGAAGATTATGCAACAGGCCGACGAAATCCTCGGCTTCTCGCTTTCGAAGCTCATGGCCGAAGGCCCCGAAGATGTTTTGAAGAGCACCGACAACACGCAGCCGGCCCTCTTTACCGTGTCTGCCATGGTGATGGAGCTCCTCAAGTCCGAAGGTTTCGCGTTCGACTACGTGGCAGGCCATTCCCTCGGTGAATACTCCGCCATCTACGCTGCTGGCGGTTTTAGCTTTGAAGAGGGCCTCCGCTTGGTGCGTACCCGCGGTGAACTCATGGCCAGTGCCGGTTCCAAGAACCCGGGTGCGATGGCTGCCATCATGGGCCAGGACGAAGCCAAGATTCTTGAACTTTGCGAAGCCGTGAAGGACGTGGGCGCCGTGGTGCCCGCCAACATCAACTGCCCGGGCCAGATCGTTGTCTCCGGTGCTGTCGCCGGCGTGAACAAGCTCGTCGAAAACTGCGGTGCCGCCGGCATCAAGGCCATCCCGCTTGCCGTGTCTGGCGCGTTCCACAGCCC
The DNA here is from genome assembly GCF_002342555.1 of Fibrobacter sp. UBA2449. NCBI lineage: Bacteria > Pseudomonadati > Fibrobacterota > Fibrobacteria > Fibrobacterales > Fibrobacteraceae > Fibrobacter > Fibrobacter sp. UBA2449. Next base: position 61,153 of record NZ_DDQF01000015.1, on the reverse strand, counting down.
GCTGATGCAGTTTGCCCAGGCAGGCCTCGCCGAAGCGATTGCCAAAACCAAGTTCAACGATGTCGAAAAGCCGGTTATCGCCAACGTGATTGCCGAACCGGTCACGAAGGGTGCCGAACTTGCCGAACTTTTGGTGAAGCAACTGGTATCTCCGGTCCGCTGGAACGACTGCATGAACAAGGCCATCTCCCTCGGTGTTACCCAGGGTGTGGAAGTGGGCTCGGGCAAGGTGCTCATGGGCCTCATGAGGAAGATTAGCCGCGACGTGAAGGTCACGCCGGTCGAAACCATCGAAGCCTTCCAGGCTCTTAAGGGATAAACCTTTCAATTACAGGGAACAAAAAATGGGTAAACTTACAGGTAAAAAGGCTATCGTGACCGGCGCATCCCGCGGTATCGGTCTCGCCATCGCCACCAAGCTTGCGAGCGAAGGTGCCGACGTCGCTATCCTTTCCACATCGGTCAAGGAAGAACTGGCCGCCAAACTTTCCGCCGAACTTGGGGTGCAGGTCAAGAGCTATGCTTGCGACGTGGCCGACTCCGAAACGGTGCAGAACGTGTTCAAGCAGATTATTGCCGACATGGGCACGGTCGACATCCTGGTCAACAACGCCGGCATCACCCGCGACGGCCTCTTGATGCGCATGAAGGACGAGGAATTTGATGCCGTGATTGCCACAAACCTCCGTTCCGTGTTCCTTTGCACCCGCGCCGTGGCCCGCACCATGATGGGCAAGCGCACCGGCCGAATCATCAATATTTCGAGCATCAACGCCCTGCGTGGCCAGGCCGGCCAGGCGAACTACGCTGCCGCCAAGGCGGGTATCATCGGCATGACCCGTTCCAATTCCAGGGAATTCGCTTCCCGCGGCATTACGGTGAACGCCATCGCCCCCGGCTTTATCGGGACGGACATGACTGCCGCCATGGACGATGCCACCAAGGAAAAATATGCAGCCCAGATTCCCCTCGGACGTATCGGAAAGCCCGAAGACGTGGCCAATGCGGTCGCTTTTTTGGCATCTGACGACGCCTGCTACATCACGGGTCAGATTTTGGGCGTAGATGGTGGGTTGAACGCCTAGCCAATTTTTACTAAATTTAAACTTAAACAATCCAAACGGAGTAAACAATGACACAAGAAGAAATTTTCAAGAAGATTACCGACGTCATCGTCGCCAAGCTCGAAGTCAAGGCCGAAGACGTGAAGATGGAATCTGAATTCGGTAACGACCTCGGTGCCGACTCTCTCGACCGCGTCGAGCTCGTGATGGCTCTCGAAGACGAATTCGAAGTCGAAATCCTCGATTCCGATGCCGAAAAGTTCCAGAAGGTTGCCGACGTGGTTGCCTTCATGGCCGAAAAGAAGAAGTAATCGCTTCTGCAAACGCCCTGGCAATGGCGCCGGGGCTTTCGATGAAATTTGCTCCGGCCCCTGCGGCCGGGCTTTTTCTATTTTCGCAGACAGAAAGGAGATGCCTTTGCCAGAAGAAAACGTATTGAAGAAATTGCTGAAATTCTGGTTTCGCCAGAAGCCCGACGGCGGACTTGAGGCGAAGCTTGGATATCGGTTCCGTGAACCGGAACTCTTGGTTCAGGCGCTGGTCCACCGGTCTTACCTGACCGGAACGGATTTGCCCTACACAGAAAACAACGAACGGCTCGAATTCCTGGGCGATTCCGTGCTGAACATGCTAACGACGGAATTCCTGTACAAGACGTATCCCGATGACCCGGAGGGCGAACTCTCGAAGCGCAAGAGCGCGATCGTTTCGGGGCATGCCTGTGCGCAGTCTTCGAAGGAATGGGACTTGAGCGAGTATATCAAGCTCGGGAAGGCCGAGGCGAAGATGGGCGGTCGCGGCAAGGAGAGTATTCTTGCCGATGCCTACGAGGCCGTGCTCGGGGCGGTTTACCTCGATGGCGGGCTCGACGAGGTCCGTGCAATCCTCAACAGGTTCCATTTCCCGCGTGTGAAAGAAATTATTGTCGACGATGACTTTGTGAACTACAAGAGTGCCCTGCTCGAATACCTGCAGGGGAAGCGCCATACGGTTCCTGAATATGTTCTGGTGGAAGAATCCGGACCGGAGCACCAGAAACTGTTTACCGTCGAGGCGCACGTGAACGGCAAGGTCTATGGCCGTGGCCAGGGTGGCAACAAGAAAAAGGCCGAACAGGAAGCGGCCCACAAGACTCTTGAAATGTTGAAGGCTGAAGAGGCGGCGCAGGCGAAGGATGTTCCGGCCGAGGTGGCGCCCGTGAAACCCGTAAAACCCAAGCGGTATTATAGACCGTAGGGAGATAAAGATGAAGAATGGAAAAATGAATTTTTGTCGTGTGGCTGCCGTGTCCGCGACGTTGATGCTGTCTGCGATGGCCCTTACCGCATGCAACGAGCAGGGCTCTGCGGGCGCGAAGGCTGCGGGCGGCGAGCTCAACTGCCCGGAACTGCCGGTCGATTCCACCGCCACGGGCGAGTTCGACCCCATAGCCTCGAAGGATGCCCGCCCCTGCGGAACGATTACGCTCTGGGGCTCCGCGATGCCGAAGTCGTTCAACATGTGGGAAGACTACAACAGCTTCTCTGCCGAGCTCATGGGCATGATGTTTGAACCGCTCGTGAGTCTGCACTCCACCGAGGACCGCGAAGTGGGCATTCTCGCCGACAGCTGGAGCGTATCGGAAGACGGCAAGACGTTCACCTTCCACGTAGATGCGCGGGCCCGGTGGAGCGACGGCAAGCCCGTCACCGCCGAAGACGTGCAGTACTACTACGACGTCATCATGGACGAGAAGAACCTCACGCCGATTTTCAAGGTCGGGCTTAGCCGTTTCGACCGCCCCGAGGTGGTCGACAGCCTCACGGTGAAGATGACCGCGAAGGAATCGCACTGGGGGAACTTCTGGGAAGCCGCGGGCATGCTCGCGTTCCCGAAGCACGTGTGGGCAGGGAAGGACTTCAACCAAATCCGCTACGAGTTCCCGGTGGTCTCGGGCCCGTACAAGATCAAGACCTTCCGCGAAGACCGCTATGTGGAACTGGAACGTCGCGCCGACTGGTGGGGTTTCCACAAGAACTGGAACCGCGGCAAGTACAACTTCCAGAAAATTCGCTACCGCTTCATGAACGACCAGACGAAGGCGCTCGAAGCCTTCAAGAAGCAGGACTTCAACGCCTACGCCATCTACACCAGCAGTATTTGGATGAAGCAGACCGACTTCGACGCCGTGAAGAAGGGCTGGGCCGTGAAGCAGAGAATCTTTAACAAGGAGCCCATCGGATTCCAGGGCATGGCCATCAACCTGCGCAAGCCGCAGTTCCAGGACGTCCGCGTGCGCCGCGCCCTTTCGATGCTCCTGAACCGTGAGGCCATGAACGAGAAGTACATGTTCGGCCAGTACTTCCTGCTGAACAGCTACTACCCCGACCTGTGGGAAGGCAACAAGAACCCGACGGCGCCGCTCTACACGTTCAATCCGGATAGCGCCCGTGCGCTCTTTGCCGAAGCGGGCTACAAAGTGAATGCCCAGGGCGTGCTCGAGAAGGATGGCAAGCCTTTCGCTATCAACTTTATCACCAGCCAAGAAGACTTGCGCCACCTCACGCTGTTCCAGGAAGACCTGAAGAAGGTGGGCGTGGTGGCGACCATCGAACAGATGTCGCAGAGTACTTTGCGCAAGCGTCTGGACGATGCCGACTTTGACCTTTACTGGGTGAACTGGGGCGCTGGCCGCCTCCGCGACCCGGAAGCGAGCTGGTCTTCGGCAACGGCCCTGCAGAAAGGCACGAACAACCTCGCCGGCGTGCAGGACAAGGTGGTCGATAGCCTCATCAACTTGCAGAAGACGGAATTTGATTTGGCCAAGCGGAACGAGATTTTGAAGGCATTGGATAACCGCCTTGCCGAAATCGTGCCGTATGTGCTCATGTGGCAATGCGACCATCACCGCATCCTCTACTGGAACCGTTACGGCACTCCCGAGAAGGTGCTGGACCATTTCAACCGCGAAGACGCCATTCCCGTCTACTGGTGGCTTGACCCAGCAAAGTCCGCCGCCCTCGACAAGGCCATGAAAGCGGGCGAAAGCCTGCCGATTCCCGAATACGACGTGAAGTAGGCTATGTCATCCCCGCTATACGATACTTGGCAACTTGTTGCCATAGTAGAGTTATCCTCTTTGGGGAGTATGCGGGGATCTTATGTAAAAACAAAAGAGACGTGCATTGCTGCACGTCTTTTTAAATGCTATGCGCTAGCAGTTTCGGTTAGAACCAGTAGGTGGCGCCGAGCACGAACTGCAGGTTGGAAGCGTTGATTTCGGCCGAACCGACCAGGGGTACATCGATGTCGTCGTAGATGTTGGTCATGCCGAGCACCACGCGGAAGTCGACATCCACGAACGGGATGATTCCGGTTCCCAGGCCGAACACGAGGTCGAATTCGAAGGAGTTCATCGGCAGGAGTTTGTCGAAGTTCTTGATTTCGTCACCGGAAGCGTCTTCGGCGGACTGCGAAATGTTGAAGGAGAACTGCGGACCGGCCTCGATGAAGATAATCGGGAGCGGGGAGAAGCGGGCGAGCACGGGGATGTCGATGTTCCACTGGGTCACGCTGTAATCGGTGATGGCCTGCTCAAATTCGTAGTTACGCATGTCGGCGAGGACGTTCGCTTCTACCGTGAGGGGCAGGAGCGGCAGGGAGAACTTGATGGCGCCACCGAAGTTGAAGCCGATGCCGGATTCAGAGTTGTCGGTGTCGTCGCCCCAGACATTGTTAAGGTCGCCGCCGGCGTGAACACCGAAGCTGAGTTGAGCGAAGGAGGCGGTCGCCGCGAGTGCTGCTGCCAGGATGATTTTCTTGAACATTAGGATACTCCTTGGTTTTGTTTGTATGCTAACAAAAATAATATAAAAGTAAGCGAAAGGCACGGGTTGGACGCAAAAAAAGCGCCCGCATGTGCGGACGCTCTCATTTTTCTTGAATTTTTGCGCTAGAAGTTGAAAATGACGCCCATGTAGACGCCGTCGGCGTTGCCGCCGAGGTGGAACGGGCTCTCGACAGTTTCGTAACCCCTGTACTTTTCGTGGCGGAAGATGAACTCGGCCTTGACTTCGATCATCTTGTTGATGGCGTACGAGGCGCCGAGCCACAGGTTGAACTGGCGGGACTTGCGGTCGCCGTAGCCGTGGTACTTGTCTTCGCCCTTCACGTAGTATTCGCTTTCGGAAAGGCGGTACTTGAGGAGGAATCCGAGGTAGGGGGTGAGTCCGACATTGGGGATGGTGTAGGCTGCTTCGGCACCGAGGTGGAGGTCAAGCCCGCGTTCATGGTCGTCGTATTCGAATCCCCAGAGGAAACCGCCTTCGGTCCCGAACTTGAATCCCTTGAGCTTGGTCGGCACGGAGAACTGGGCGCCCAGGTACATGGAAAATTCGCCGTTCGAGGGGGCGTGCGTGCCAGGACCGTCATATTCGTCTTCGCCTACGGGGAGGTTGAAGTCGAGGAATGCGGTTACCATGGGGGCGACTTGGTAGCGGCCGCCGATGGTGAGGTCGCGGAGGCCTTCGCCGCCGTTGACGCAGCCGGCGCAGTCGTCTTCGTTCCAGAACTGGTAGCCCCAGCTGGTAAAGGAGATTTCGAGGCTCTTGATCATCGTAAACCGGCCTCCGACCTTGAGGCCAGCCTGAGACCAGTTGTGGTCCTTGTCGTAGTAGAGTCCCGCTTCGAAACTCCCGTGAGAGGAATCCGGGATGGGGTAGTAGTCCCAGGTGGCAAAGCTTGCGCCTGCGAGCAGGGCGACTGCCAGGATGAATTTTTTGAACATCTTTTACTCCTTGATGAATCTTGCGAAAATTTAGAAAAATGCATACTCTTATTCCAAGTTGGAATATAGGGGTTTGTCTTTTGGGCGATAAAGGGTGCGCACGCTCACTGCCGTGCGGGGGTGTGATGTCCGTCGCTTTAAATTCGGGAACATATAATATATCTTTTGGCAAATAGAGGGTTGAGATGTCATTTTTTTCACGTTTTTTTACAATTTCGCTGTTCTCCGTAGCGCTTCCGGCGTTTGCGGGTGGGTTCTATAGCCTCTTTTCCCTGAACTCTAGCCCCGGCAACCTGTATCTTTCCCAGAATGCGAACGCGGGCTGTAACGATCCCGCATGGCAGATCGTGGTGAACATGGCGTCCTACACGGGCGGTCCCCACGGAATCAGCGGCAATGGCGGCTTTTTCCAGGCGTCGGGCGGCCAATGCCTGGGCGTGGCCGATGACGGGAATCCGCAGGCGCTCTACGACTTGGTCCAGGAACATTGGGGCAATGCCGAGAAGAACCTGATGCTTGCTTCCGATATCGACCTTCACGAATTTGACGAGACGACTCCCGCCGGGACATGCCTTATGAACCACGTGCCGCTTGATTTTTCGACAGCGCATGTGATTTTCGACGGCAACGGGTTCTGGGTAAAAAACCTTTGCTATGTGCACGATGTCGCGTCTGGAGCGATGACGCAGCCGGCCGGTTTCTTCAGCTCCATCAAGGAGCACGAGGCCGTGAACGTGAACTTCAAGAATGTTCGCATGGTGGTGTCGGATTTGCGTGCGGACCGCGATGTGGCGGAAGCGGGCGCGGACTACTATCCGGTTGGTGCGCTTGCCGGTTATGTGTGGATGTCGACGGTGCGTCGCGTGAGCTTACAGGATGTGGATATCCAGGCGCCCGTAGCGGGGGCCCTTGCGGGCAATATCAGCGCATCGACGGTTTCGGACATTACGGCGAACGACGACATCCTTATTCGCAACGTGCTCGAACTCTCGAATGAAAAAGGGAACTTTGCGGGCTCTACGTTGTTTGACTGGGGCAGCCGCTATTCCGTGTTCCTGGGTGGAATTGCCGGTTTTGCTTTCCAGGTGGACTTCAAGAATCTGACGGTCCGTGCCAAGGTGCAGGATTCCTCTTCGGCTGCAACGTTGTCTGCTCTCGGTGGCGTTGCCGGGCTCTATGCGTATGCGGGCTTTGTCGATGCGACGGTGGATAGTTCGTCGGTCGTTATGGACAACATAAAGCTTGATTCCAGCGACAGCGGCAAGGCGTATACCAAGATTTCGGGCGGTATGGCGATGGGCGGTATCTTCGGCGAAGCGGGAATCACCTATGGCACCAATGGCCCGTATTCGTCGGCGGTGGCGAACCTCTCGATTGTGAACAGCGCGGGTGTCGTCGGAATCGGCGGTGCCAACGCGGACAGCGTGTTTGCGGGTGGCCTTGTTGGTCGCGTCTCCGTGTTCAAGGGGGCTTCGTTCTCGCTGCAGAAAGATACGGTGAAGGTGATGGTGAAGGATTCCTTGACGCGCGCTGTTTCGCATGCCTACTATGCGGGTGGGCTTTTGGGCCTTGCGGGAGAAACCGATGCCGCTAACCTCACCGACGACAGTTTTGTCTCCATCGTGGGTTCCCGCGCGCTGGGTTCTATCTCGGTGGCAGGGTCTGCGACTGCGGTAGGGGACGGGTTTGATGTGAACGCCTACCTCGGCGGTTTCGCGGGAATTGCTATTTTGTCTGTAAACGGAAAGGGGCTTTTGGGATGCCGTAGCGATGTGGATATCCGTTCGAACCTGAAATCCTCTTATGAAGGCGAACTGGTCAATAGCTATTTCCCGGCATACGACAGCATTTTCGTCGGTGGGTTCTTCGGGATTGCCGATATCCTCGGCAACGGCACCAAGAATGACCTCGAACTTTTGAATTCGACCTATACGGGCTCTATCTCGGTGGCCGACAGCGTAAGCCCTGTTTACGTGGGCGGTATCCTGGGGGCGTTCTTCAATAGGGCGGTCAGCGGGGGAACCAAGTCCGTGTCGTTCCGCGATGTCACGGTAGATGCTTCGGGCGATAACCTTATCCGTATCGACGCTTCGGGATCGAATTTCGAGAAACCTTCCGCTTCGATGGTGGGCGGCATCTGCGGCTATTGCTATGCGCTGCGTAGCATGCAGAAGTCGGGAGCCTCCGGCAATATTGCGGTTCAAGGCGCGTTCGGTACGGACAGCCTGCTGGCAGGTGGCCTTGTGGGTGCGACCGTCACCTATGCCGACGTCGAAATGAAGAATGCCTTCTATGTGGGGAACCTCGTTTCCGTCGATGCGGCTCCCGTCAAGACGGGATACCTTTTCGGAAAGCTCGATGCCACCGCGAAGGTCGATGTGTTTTACGCATACCATTATGGCGAAGATGCGGTGGAATATCCGTATGGCGCCTTCAAGTATAGCGGCAACGATGCTACTGCATCCTGGAAGGTTCAGAACGGCCAATACGCTTCGGGTTACGTGATCAGGAATGGCGCGGTCCGGTCGCTTGACGAAAATAGCAACGGTACGGAGGTTTCTGCGACGATGCAGAAATCCGCTTTCGCCGGGTTCATGAATACGGACCAGTCGCCCTACGTGTGGGCTTTTGAGCAAGGCGAAAACGGGAGCCTTCCCTTTATCGCGTGGGGTCCGCATTCGGCCGTGGCTCCGATTTCCGTGGTGGCCTTCCATGTGAATTTCATGGATAAGGACGGCAAGACGCTTGTCGGGACGCAGACGGTCAAGAGCGGCGAAGCCGCGGTTGCGCCCGAGCCCCCGGAACACGAAGGTTACACCTTTGCAGGCTGGGACAAGGCTTTCGACAATGTGGAATCGGACTTGACGGTGACTGCCCGCTATACGATCAACAGCTACAAGGTGGTGTTCAAGGAAGGTGAACGCAAACTGTTCGAAAAGGAATTCGAGTACGGGACGATGCCCGTGTACGATGGCGAAACTCCGACGAAGCCCGCGACGGAACTGCATACGTGGACGTGGACGGGATGGGAACCGGCTTTGGCGCCGGTGAAGGGAGATGCGGTTTACCATGCGACCTTCCGTGCCGTAGAAATCCCGGTTTCGAGCAGCAGCGCCGAAGTTTCTAGCAGTAGCGTGCCGGAATCGAGCAGTTCGCTCCTGTCGAGCTCGAGCGTGCTCCTTTCGAGTTCGAGCGAAATGCAGCCCGCAAGTTCTTCCGAAGAAGTTGCCGAATCCAGTTCCAGCGGAGAATACGAAATTTCGAGCTCCAGCGAAGAAGTCCCGGAATCGAGCAGTGGAATCGAAAAACCGGAATCCAGTAGCGACCGGGCGGTGGAACCTGCACACATTACGATGGAAGCCCATTCTTGGCAGCTGGTGAGTGTCGCCGCATTTAAGGATATGGAATCCTTCGGCGAGGAATCGGCGTTCTACTGGTGGGACGAACGCAATCCCATCGGCGAATACTGGCAATACCGCCGTTATGACGAAACCGAGAAATACGATGCGACTCGCGGATTCTGGTTTGGAACGTTCGAAAGCAAGACTATCGAACTCCGGAACAGCAACCCCGAGGAGGCTTCCGATATCGAATGGGAACTCGATAGCCTCTACAGTGGTTGGAATCTGGTGGCGAATCCCTACAGCTGGAACATCGTTCTTGATGCGGATGATTACGGTGATGTCCAGTTCTGGCAGTGGAATCCGGAAACAAGCGAATACGAAATTGCCGATACCCTTGCGCCTTACGAGGCCATATGGGCGAAGGTCTCTAGGCCGGTGACGGTTCGGATTCCGGCAAAACCTGCTGCGAAGTCGGCCCCTGCTGTAGCCGGGGCTTCCAAGCGGATGCTTGCGAAGTCCGCAAATGGAAATGGCGGCTGGAATTTGCGTGTGATGCTGTCCGACAAAAACGGCAAGCGCGACAGCTGGAACTTTATTGGCGTGGGTGATGAATCGACGCTGGCGGAACCGCCTGCCGGCATGGGCGATTTTGTGAACCTCTCCATTGTCGAAGACAACCAACGCCTGGCAAAGAGCGTGAAGGCCCGCTCCTGTGCCGCAGAAGTTGATTGTGAATTTGTATGGAACATGGAGGCGAGTGCCACGAGTGCGCGCAAGGCGTCCCTCTCCTTCGAAGGTCTCGAAGATGTCGTGGCCGCGGGTCTCCGCGTGTTCGTTGCCGTAGATGGCAGGACGTTCGAAGCCACGGACGGCAAGGCTATGGAAATTTCACTAGAGAAAAACGCCAAACCCGTGACGCTACGTGTTTCCAGGGAGAACGTGGCCGTAGCGGGGGCGGCGAAATTCTCGAATTTCCGCTTTGTGCAGCAGGGCTCGCTAGTCGGCGTGTCTTTCGATGCGGCGCCCGGCCTGGCGGGCAGCGAAGGCCGCGTTGACATCGTTTCGGTGAACGGAAAGGTTGTTGCAAGCGAACGGCTGGTGGCCCGTCGTGGCGAAAATACCGCTTACATCGCAACATCCGTTAAGGGACTCTACTTAGTACGGGTTCGCCTTGAAAATCAAGTCGGAATCCATAGAATTGTACTAAAATAGTACCTCTTTCTTTAGAAAAAAGATAGATTTGTAGCAGGCCCCTTCCTAAAAAAGGAGAATGTTATGAGTTGTGCCCGTCGTTTGCTGCCCCTTTTCGGTGTCGCTTTTTTTCTTGCGGCCTGCGGTGATGACAATGGCGAGAGTATCCTGGACGAGCTGATGCTTGCCGATTATGTGGTGGACGATGCCGACGGCCTCAAGGAATGCAACGAAGACCGTGATGGCATGACGGCCTACCTGAAGGATGCCGATTCTCTCTTGGTCTGCAAGAAGGGAAACTGGATCGCGTATGATACGACTCGGTCTGGTGATGAAAAATCTTCCAGCAGTGCGGTGAGTTCTTCGTCCGATGGCGGAAGCGGGATTGAAGATGAGTTTATTACGGGCATGAGCCCGTTTGAAACCCTCACGGCAGTTTCTGTGCTGGAACTCAATGGCGAAACGCTCGAAGAGACGGGCCGCGTATACAGGGGATGGTCTACAGGCGGCCTCGGCGGTTATGAGGTGCATGGGGTGACGCTTGCTTCGCAATATGCTGCTGTCGAAATTAGCGGCAATTACCGCCTTGCTGTATCGGGCAGCGTGACAGACATTCCCGTCACCCTGAAAGCTTTGGTGGATTTCTCTGAAACCAGCTCGGTGAACGTGAACTTGCTGACGCATCTGGAATACGCGCGCGTGCGTAGCTTGGTGGCGTCGGGCAAGAGTGTCGCGGACGCGAGGCAACAGGCAGAATCCGAAATCCTGGACGCTCTCGGCATTGAAGGCTCTGTCGGAAATTTCGGGGACCTGGATATCGCTTATTCCGATGACGGCAGCGCCATTCTGCTGGCTGTCGATGTAATCATGCAGGGCGACGTGAGCGACGTGCAGCTTCTGCTTCGGTTGAAAAATTTTGCAGGCGATATCGAACGCAATGGCGAATGGAAAGATTCGACCGTCAAGACCGAAATGGCGGACTGGGCGGTACAGATGGAAATGGGCGGCAAGCTTGCCGCCGTGCGCAAGAACATGGATGCATGGGGCATGGGCGAAATCGCGAATTTCGAAAAGTACGTGCGCATGTTCTGGGCCAATGTCTTTGGACTTGGTAAATGCGATGCGAAAAATGAAGGTAAAAGAGTCGAGATTGCGAATGAGCTCAGCATCTACTATGGGTCGCGATACCGCTTCCTTTGCAGCGACGGCGAATGGGTCGCGGATATCAGGCAGGATTTCGAAGATTGGGAGGCTGTAGAAGATGGCTCTATCAGGTGGAGCGAAACCGGAGATTGCTACAAATACGATGAGTCCCTCGAAAAGTGGGTGGTTGCGACCCCGCGCGAATATATGCTCGGGCTGGGTGGCTGCACGGAAAAACGCAAAGGGTTGGTCCTGAAAAGCAACATGGACTATTCCTATTACATGTGCTCCGATATTGGCTGGCGGACTGTATCTCAACTGGATTTTGACACCTACGGCCATGAGTGCGGGACGGATAACGAGGGCGAAGTCAAGCTGCTTGGCGAAGAGGGATATACCACCTATTATATCTGCAAATCAGACGGCTGGGACGAAGCCCTGGAAATAGAGTATGATACCTATGGCCTGGACTGTGCTTCGAAAAATGTCGGTGATATTAAGTATGGAGTCGTGACGGGGAATGTGAGGTATTACTGCACGGCTAACGGCTGGGTGGATTTTGAAACATGGAGCTGGAATGTTCCTACGGAAACTCGCCTTAGACCGGATATAAAATATGGCACGCTGGTCGACCCCCGCGATGGACAAAAGTACAGGACAATCGTTGTCGGATCCCTGGAGTGGACGGCCCAGAATATGAACTATGCGCCTGTCGAGGGTAGCTACTGCTATGATGACAATGCTGATTATTGCAAGGTGGCGGGGCGCATGTATGACTGGCAAATTGCAGTGGACTCTGCATGCCCTGAGGGGTGGCATTTGCCTACCCAGGCGGAATATAAAACACTGGTAGATGCTATGGGAGGCTCGAGCAAGGTCGGCCCCAAGTTGAAAACGACTAGCGGTTGGAACGATGGATGGAGTGGTTCTGATTCTGTGGGGTTTGCTGGTATTCCGGCGGGCTACCGGTACAATTCCCATTCCTATGAAGAGGGATACAGGACGGGATTCTGGACGAGCGAAAGAAAGGATATTCTGAGCTATGCTTATTTCCTTCCTTTGAACAATAGCAGTGTGATAAACTTTAGTTATGATAGTATTGATGACTATGCGTATTATGTCCGCTGCGTCAGGGAGGTCGAAGAATGACGGGTCGATTTTTTATGGATAGCTTTTTGAACAGGAGTTTCCGTATGGACAGGAAATTTGCCTTCTTGAAAACAGCGGTCGCGCTTTCTGCGACACTCCTCGCTGTGTCGCCGTGGGCGGCCGGAACGTCTAACCAGGAAGAGGAAGGGAAGGTCTATTGCGTAAAGCGGACCGGGTACGACGGCGAATACTACGTGCAGCTGTCGCAGCAACAGGCCGGCTATCAGCCTGCCGAAGGTGAAACATGCAGCGCTCTCTGGATTGGCCCTGAAGACGGAGGAGAGCAGGGAATTTACGAAACCTTGTATGAGCTTATCAACCAGGAGGATGCCCCTATCATGGGTCTCTTCTTGGCGTCGGATGTCGACTTCGGTGGCTATGACGAATCGCAGCAAAAGTGCAATCAGGAGTTCCGTCCGTTTGTTTTTGAAGGGGTAAGCGGTGCGATCATCATTAGGAGCAAGGACAGCAAGACATACACGGTGCGAGGTCTTTGCCGCATATCGGAATACTCCAGTGATTACGCTGCCTTTGCCGCAAGGAGGGATGGGGGCGAAATTACACTTGAGAATGTCAATTTCGAGGATGTCCATCTGGAGAATGATGAATACGCGGGACTTCTTATAAATGAAGCGTCTCTGGGCGCTGCTTCGACTTTCGGGGTGGTTTCGTATGTATACACGAACGTTTCCGTGAAAGATGCCGTTATCAAGTCGTATTCCTTTGCTGGGGTCTTAGCTTCGCAGGCCGTGAATGTAAGTGTTTATAATTTCCAGGGCGAAAATATTTCCGTTTCGTCGGTGGCGACTGAAAATCCGAATGAATATGACCAAGTGATGATCGGCGGTCTCTTTGGAAAAGTGGATACGCTTGCTTCTATGGAAAGTGTCGTTGTCAAGAATTTGTCCGTAACGCATCATCGGGATGCGAAATTTAGCGATGGTCGGAATGAAAATGGACTTATCCTTGCTTCGATCGGGGGTCTTGTCGGCAAGGCTTCTGGAGGCACTTTTGCGAACGTGGCTATAGAAGGTCTTGAAGTTGCGGACCAGACCGAAGCGGGTGGAAGCCGAGTCGGTGGCCTTGTGGGTTATGCAGATCCTTTGCCGTTTGGCACTTCCGGCTATGCTATCCAGATGACCAATACTTTCACCGTGGGCGATATCCGCTGCGATGGCTCGACACCGTGCGAAATCGGGTTTGGAATAGGTTCTATGGCGTTGGGACAGAATCCTAGCCAATATGAGTGGCTCTTTAATTTCTATGCAAACTATCATTATTCCGATAATTCCGGTGACGCCGCCGGCTTTATGGGTGAAATTAGCAGCGATTTTCTTGCCAATCCAGAGACGGCTGCGAATGAATTCAATACCGAGGGCACGCTGACTCCAGGCAGTCAGGCCACGGCTCCGCAACCTATGACTGTTGCCCGGGGCAATTTCCGCAATGCGGTCGGCGATCTCACGGCGGGTGTTTTCGATACGAGTTCCTATGTGGTACGGATCGAGGAAGAGGATGGCAGCGATGGCAGCGAGTTTATGAACGGAGTCATATCCAGTTCTGCCATGAAGTCGGCAAGTTTTGCCGCTGCGATGGACACCTACGGTCGGCGCTTCTTCACGGAAGTGTCCAATCTCTCGTGGCAATATGGCGACAAGCTTGCGACTCCCTATATTTCGGGCTTGCCGGGGTATGCTGACCAGAGTCAGGTCATTGTTGATGATGTTTGGGTCTACTTCTTGATGGATTGTGTCGAATCTGGCTGTCTCACCGAAAGTGAGGAGCGGATGCTTTCCAACTACGGCAACTATCGTATGAGCAATATTAATGAGAATCTCTTTAGGTTCGAAACGAATGATGGGCGCATCAACCAAAAGTGGGCCGAGTTCGCCTACGAACTGACGCAGGACAATCCTGATCGCGCTCCCGTATGTTGGGTGATGTCCAGGGGCAAGATCCCGTTTGCTGTGGATAATGTCTATACGCAGAGTCAAAACTATACGCTTTCTACCGATTGCAATGCGAATGCGGTTTCGGAAGCCGAGATTTTCCTTGGCGAAGGCGTGGATTACATGATGTCGCCCGTGACTGTCATGACATTCTCCAAGGATTCAGCGACGGGCACATTGACGGAAGTGAGCAGCATGGCTAGCGATGGAAGTGCCCCCATGTTCTTCGAAATTGGCCAGGTCATCTATATCTATTCCTCTACGCCGGCAATTACGGATGGCTCCAGGTTCAAGGGCTGGAAACTCCGTGCCGCACTTGCTCTCACGACAGATCAGGATGTCCTGCTTGAAAGGGCGAGGGCGGGCATTCTTGTCCCGTCGGACGAAAACGGCTATTTCGACCTGGGTTCGGTGAACGACGAACTTATGGAAGAATTTTTGAAAACGCCCGAAGGCAAGAAGGCGATGCAAGAAGACGAGGGCGAAATGAAACCCGTCGTTGCGGTGCTAGTCTATCCTGAAGGCTTCGAGAAAGCGAACGGAATCACGGATTCCGGCGATTCGGGAAATGACGAGCCCGGTAAGGAAGGCGATGCCGAATTTGAATTGCTCGAAATCGTGAAACCGCGAATCCTGAGTTCCGGCAACGCTATTCAGTTTGTCGCGCAAACGGGGAACTTTAGGTATGTGCAGGATTACCCCTTTATTGCCATCATGATAGAAAATGACGATGGCGAGCTGATCGTAAATGATACCATCTATAACGGAAGTTGGTGGCCCGAAGAGACGCGCTGGACCAAGTACCCGCTGGCATTCGGAAACTACCTGCTGACCGCGACAATCTTCAATGGCGATCAAAAGGCGACCTATATGCAGGATTTCGAGGTGAAGTCGACAATCGCGGACGGCAAGGCCGATTCCTGGCACATGGTTTCGCTTTGGAATGTCGATTTCGATAGTTACAAGTGGTCGGACGATGGAATCTTCTACTGGTGGGACGAATCGAATGCTGCGGGAAAGTTCTGGCAGTATCAGGAACTTTCGCCCAAGGATTCCTTGGTACAGGGCCGCGGCTACTGGTACAATTCGCTTGACGGCAACGCTCTCAAGCTGAAGGATTCCGCATTCGTCGATGACCTGACCTGGAAACTGGACAGCGTGAACAGCGGTTGGAACCTTGTCTCGAATCCCTACGGCTGGTACCTGGATCTGGGTGTAGACGATGAGGAAGAAGAGGAGGAAGGGGACTACAATCAAGAAAATTCGTGTGACGAGAAGTGGGAATGGCTTGAACACGAAAGCCACATGGGTGGAAGGTTCGACAAGGAGTTCTACGAAAGCCAGAAGGGATGGGTTGAGGAATATTGCAGGAGCTTGTTGCCTGCCGTGGAATTCTGGCGCTGGAATCCGACAACCGGCAACTATGACCCGGCCAAAATTCTTGCTCCCTACGAGGCGGTGTGGGTGAAGGTGAACAAGCCCGACTCAATCTCCAAATGGGAACTTTCATCGGACCCCTACTTTGCCGACTCGCTCAATATGGATGGCGAAAATGTGCTTACGAAGTCGCTGAACAAGAAGTTTGTGCTTGCGAAGGCCGCCGGCAAGAGCGGCTGGGCGCTACAGGTGAAACTCTCCGATGCGCGAGGCAAGATGGATAACTGGAACGTGCTCGGCGCGGGCCGTGTCGCCTTGCGTTCCGAGGAGCCGCCTGCCGGCATGGGCAACCGCGTGAACCTTTCCATCGTGGAATCGGGCAAGCGGCTTGCGAAGAGCGTGAAGCGTATTTCTGACGGCTCCTACGATTGGAATGTCGAACTCTCGGCGACCAGCGACCGCATGGGTTATCTCGAAATAGCAGGACTCGACGACCTTGCTTCGAAGGGCCTCTCCGTGTATGTGACGGTCGACGGCAAGACGACGAAGATGGTCAATGGCACAGCCATGAAGGTGATGCTCTCTACGACGCCGAAGGTCGCGAATGTCCATGTGGGTGACGCCCCGAAGGCCGTGCTTGCGCGCACGCTTGATGGTCTCAAGGCTATGCAGTCCGGTACGACGCTCCAGGTGGGCTTCGATGCAGGATCAGGCCTCGCGGGTAGTGCCGTAAGTGTGGATATCGTAGACCTGAAGGGACATGTGGTGCGCTCCGTTTCTACGAAGGCGCTTGCGGGGGCCAACAGCGTCGCCGTCGAAACGCCGAAGCCCGGTGTCTATATGCTCCGCGTCCGCGCGGGGAATGTGGGCGGAATGGGTCGCTTGATGGTGAAGTAGCAGAGTCCTGTTTTTGAAGGTGGTCCTTTATGAAGACGCTCGTCGTTGTTGGTTTCGTATTAGCCCTTTCCCTGTTCTCCGGATGTTCTATATCGGGGAGCTACGGGCATGTGGAACAGTTCGAGATGGAGGCTCTCGCGTCGCCCGAATTGCGCGGTGCGGGAGGCTTTAGGGAACCCAACACGACAGCGACGCGCCTGACGGCGAATGTCCACATGGGAAACCCGGAGAAGGAACGGCTTTCCGGCATTGTCAACAAGAAGGGAAATTGTGGCAACCTTGCGGACTGCGAGGAATACAAGGATATCGAGGTCAATGAAAACGTGGATGCTACTTACAGGATGGGATTCCCTGTTTTGACCGCTTCCCTGGATTTCGTGTACAAGCATAACCTGCTCATGCTGGGAGGGAGCGCCTCCATTGACAAGGGCGTGTTCGGCAACGCGTTTATGGGACTGAATACGAAGTATTTCGAAATCGGGGCTGCGGCGGGCTTGTGGATCCACCGACGCGAATTCACCTATTCGGGAACGGACTTTTTCTGCGT
This sequence comes from Fibrobacter sp. UBA2449, assembly GCF_002342555.1. Classification (NCBI taxonomy): domain Bacteria; kingdom Pseudomonadati; phylum Fibrobacterota; class Fibrobacteria; order Fibrobacterales; family Fibrobacteraceae; genus Fibrobacter; species Fibrobacter sp. UBA2449. The sequence continues at coordinate 43,727 of NZ_DDQF01000015.1, read as the reverse complement.
GCATTATTTCTTGGGCGGGGATGAGCTCGAGGAAGGTTCCTTTGAGTCTTCGACGAGTGTCGGGCAGGTGGCGGTCTATGGCGGTTTTGCCAGTGCCTACTATGGCCCGCTTTCCCTCAGTTTCTCGTTCAGCGTCTATCGCCCCGACCCGGCTTATCCGAATCGGTCCAACGGCAATTTACAGGCGAAATTTGCGTTCCCGCGGGTGATGACGGAATACATTGTCGCGGGCTACAGGCTCAACGACAGTTGGGAATTCCGGGTGGGTGCGGCCAACACCTTCGGAGAATTTCCCGGTTGGCATTGGTCTGTCACGGGCGGCGTGAGCTACTATCCCAAGTAATTGCTATCGGCCCGAGTGGTATATTTGAGACCACAAAAAAAGGAACCCTCGCGGGTTCCTTTTTAGTTATTCTGTCGCGACAGTTGATTACTTGATAATCAACATGCTGTCGTCCCAAGCCTCGTGCTTTTCGAGGCCGAGGAGGTTGGCCGTCGTTGCTGCGATGTTCGACAGACCCCAGTCGCCTTCCTTGAGGCCGAGCTTGCCGCCGGTTACGTTATCGTAAAGGATGCAAGGAACCTTGTTCAAGGTGTGGCTTGTCTTTGCCTTGAAGGTACCGTCCTTGTTGAGCTTCGGCATGCCGGTCTTCTTGTCGATTTCGTACATTTCGTCTGCGTTACCGTGGTCAGCCGTGATGATGGCGACACCACCGAGAGCGTCAATCACCGGGAGCAAGCGGGCGAGGCCGATATCCACGGCTTCGATAGCCATCGTTGCAGCGCGGAAGGAGCCGGTGTGGCCCACCATGTCGCCGTTCGGGAAGTTGCAGCGGAGCGTCTGGTACTTGCCGCTCTTCAAGGCTTCGATCATGGCGTCGGTGATTTCGGCAGCCTTCATCCACGGGCGCTGTTCGAACGGAACAACGTCGGATTCGATTTCCAAGTATGTTTCGCCGTCGAACTTGCTGGAACGGTTACCATTCCAGAAGTAGGTCACGTGGCCGTACTTCTGCGTTTCGGAGCAGGCAAACTGCTTGACGCCCGTTTCGGAAAGCCATTCGCCGCTGGTTTCCTTGATGGCCGGAGGCGGCACCAAGAAGCGGTTCGGGAGCTTGAGGTCGCCGTCGTACTGGAGCATGCCGGCGTAGCACACATGCGGGAAGCGCTTGCGGTCAAATTCGTTGAAGGATTCTTCTTCGAAGGCGCGGGTGATTTCAATAGCGCGGTCGCCACGGAAGTTGAAGAACACCACGGAGTCGCCGTCGTTGATGGTGCCGACCGGAGCGCCGTCCTTTGCAATCACGAACGGGGGCAGGTCCTGGTCAATAGCCTTGGTTTCGCCGCGGAGAGTTTCGATAGCCTGCGTGGCGTTGTCGAAGTAGCGGCCTTCGCCGAGCACGTGGGTCTTCCAGCCGAGTTCCACCATCTTCCAGTTGGCATTGTAACGGTCCATGGTAATCTGCATACGGCCACCGCCGCTAGCAATGCAAACGTCGAATTCCGGGCTGCGGAGTTCGTCCATGAACTTTTCGAACGGGCCAACGTAATCGAGGGCGGAAGTTTCCGGCACGTCACGACCGTCGAGCAAGATGTGCACGCGGACCTTCTTCAGGCCTTCCTTCTTGGCCTGGGCAACCATGGCCTTGAGGTGAGAAATGTTGGAGTGGACGTTACCGTCGCTGAAGAGGCCGATGAAGTGGAGCACGGAACCGTGGTCACGCACGTTCGCGGCAATTTCCTTCCAGGCGTCGCGGCCGAAGATGTCGCCGGAGACGATTGCGTCCTGCACGAGGGCTGCACCCTGGTTATAGACCTGGCCGGCACCGATGGCGTTGTGGCCCACTTCGGAGTTACCCATGTCTTCGTTGGTCGGCATACCCACGGCGCGGCCGTGAGCCTTCAAAAGCACGTTCGGGTACATCTTGAAGAGGTTGTCGAGAGTCGGGGTGCGGGCAGCCTTGATGGCGTTGCCTTCGACCTTATCGGTGATACCAAAACCATCCATCACGATGGTTACGACCGGTCCCTTGATGCCGGGGAAATTGGAAAGCTTCTTGAGCATATTGTGTCTCCTTGAGCTCGGCCTGAGCCTAGCCAGTTGAATTAAAATCCGAGCACAAATTTAGAAAACATCGGGGCTTACGGCTCCGATGTTTCCGAAGACACGACAATATGGCGTGTTACTTTTTCTTTCCTTGGTTGGCGACTGCTTCCATTTTGGCTTTGAGGGCTTCCTGGTCTCCAAGGTAGTAGTGTTTAACCGGGTTCAAGTTGTCGTCAAACTCGTAAACGAGCGGGGTCGCAGTCGGAATATTCACCCCCAGAATTTCTTCCTTGGTCAACTTGTCGAGGTACATCACCAAGGCGCGCAGGGAATTGCCGTGGGCGGCAATCACGACTCGCTTTCCGGCCTTCATCTGCGGCTTGATTTCTTCGAGGTAGAACGGGATGACGCGGGCGATCGTCGTTTCGAGGCTTTCGTTTTGCGGGAGGAATGAAGGATCGATATCGCGGTACATGGGCTGTTTCTTTGCGCTGCGCTCATCGTCGTCATCGAGAACGGGAGGTTTCACATCAAAGGATCTGCGCCAAATTTTCACTTGTTCTTCACCGAATTTCTCGGCGGCTTCGGACTTGTTTTTGCCCTGAAGGTCTCCATAGTGCCTCTCGTTCAGTTTCCAACTCTTTACGACAGGAAGCCACGCTCTGTCCATCTCGTCAAGCATGTGGTTCAAAGTATGGATGGCGCGCTTTAGGTATGAAGTGTAACATAAATCAAAATCATAGCCTTCGGCTTTTAAAAGCTGACCTGCAGCTGCAGCTTCTTCGTGACCTTTTTCGCTCAGGTCGACGTCCATCCAGCCGGTAAAGAGGTTTTTCTTGTTCCATTCGCTTTCGCCGTGGCGGATTAGTACGAGTTTTATCATGAGGTTTCTCCTGATTATTGGTTCTTATGAATAGCAATAATAGAAAAAAAACTGATGAAATTAGATGAATCTAATAAAATTAGTCTAATATAATTTAAAAATATGAAAAAGCGGTCCTTTGCACATCAAAAAAGCCCTCCCGTAGGGGAGGGCTTTTGAAAAGCTTTTAGCAGTCGATTACTTGTAGTAAATGAGAGTCACAGAACCCTTGGTATTGCTTTCGAACATGGGCTTCTTGATCATGACGGGGTAGGTCTTTCCGTTCGCCACGATTTCGAGCCAAAGGCCGGAAGTGAGTTCTTCGTCATAGGCGCGGCTCGAGGCTACGAACTTTTCGAGGCAGACGGGCTGGCCGGGGTTTGCGACTTCCGGTTGCAGGCCGGTGGTCTGGCTGTTGTCTTCGAACACGGAGACTCCGGCGCCCGGGACAAGAGATGCTTCCCTGCCGGAAATGTGCAAGGTGACATGCGGATTGTCTGCGAGACCCGTTTCGAAGTTGAGCGCATTCTGGGAACTACCCGTGGTGTTGGAAAGTTCGACTTCGTTTGCGGTCACCGGGGTGCAGGTTTCCGGTTCCGAAGCAGAAGATGATTCCGGTTCCGGTGCCTTGCATTCGCTTTCGTTACGCGTGAAGGTTAGCTGGTTGTAGGTGTTCGTGTAGGTAATAGTCTTGACCTTCGGATCGACCGTGTGCTTGGTGCTTGAGAATACGGTGATATAGAGGTTGAAAACTCCGCAGCTGCTAAGCTGTGAAAATTCAAAGAACTTCTGGGACAGGGAGATGCGATCGGTGGGTAAAACCTGGCCGTCGAGATTGATGGCGATGGGTTCCTGCATAATCTTTCCGTCGCCTGTGGGCTTGCCCACGGCAAAGTGCACGCTGTCGATGCGCGTCACCTGGTTCGTGTCGCCTTCGAATGCACCTTCGGAACTGAAGAAGTCCGGGTCGATTGTGATGACGCCGCTCAAAGAACCCTGCATGCCGTTCATTCCGGACATTACCGTAACGGAGGGCTCGTTGAACAGGACCGGATTTAGAGAGGATTCCTTGGGAAGTTCGACGGGCTTGGAGGACGAGGATCCCGGACCGACCGGGTTGTCTCCGCCTTCACCGCCGCAGGCAGTGAAACTGAAAAGAGTGGCGGCCGCAGTTAGGCCGAAAAGAATCTTTTTGGAGTTCATGAGTGTACCTCTGTTTGTTTTTCTTGAAAATAAACAAAAATAAGCCAAAATGCAAAGGGAAAAACGTAAAAAAAGGCGAAAAACAATAAAATGTGCTTAAAATCGCCATTAAAAGCCTTATTTTGACAATTGACGGCGCTTTCGGGTCAGCAGAGCCTTTCCGTGAGCCTTGTAAACCGTCTGATGCTCCTGTTGTTGCGGACGGCGGTCGAGAATGCCCCGGGGGCAGAAAGCACCCACACGTGCCCCTTCGCTCGGGTGATTGCCGTGTATATCAGGTTCCGCTGGAGCATCATGTAGTGGCTCGAATCGAGAATCACGATGACCGCCGGGTACTCGCTTCCCTGGCTCTTGTGGATGGTGCAGGCGTAGGCGAGCGCGAGCTGTTCCAGTTCGTCGCCCTCGTACTCGACGGTCTTGTCGTCGTAGAACACCGTCACCTTGTCGTCGCTCTTGTGTACCTTGAAGATTACGCCCACGTCGCCGTTGAATACGTTCTTGTCGTAATTGTTCTTTATCTGCATCACCTTGTCGCCGTCGCTCCAGGGGACTCCCATAATCCTGTGGCGTGCGACTCCGGGGTTCTGCAGTTCTTGCAGGAAGGCGTTCAGCTCGAAGATGCCGAGCGGGCCCTTGCGCATGGGGGTAAGGATTTGCAGGTCGGCCTTCTGGTCGATGTCGATTTTGCTCCGCACGCCCGTAGCGAGAAGGTCCGCGATAATCCGCTTGGCCTGCTCGGGCTCCTCGAACGGGATAAAATGGAAGTTCGGTCCGTCGATAGGCGAGGGGACAATGCCCTGGTTTATCTTCGCTGCCTTGTCGGCGATGTCGTTCCCGCCCGCCTGCCGGAATATGTGCTGCAGGCGCGTCGTCGGGATTTTCGGGCAGCGGATGAGGTCGTTCAGCACGTTGCCCGGGCCCACGCTCGGGAGCTGGTCCGCGTCGCCCACGAGAACGATGCGGGTCTTCGCGTGAATCGCCTCGAACAGCGCCGCCGCAAGCCAGGTATCGACCATGCTGAACTCGTCGATGATGAGCAAATCGCAGGGCAGCTTGTTTTCGGCGTTGCGGTTGAATTTCTTTGTGGCGGGGTCCATCTCGAGCATGCGGTGGATGGTGCGGGCCTTTAATCCGCAGAGGTCGCCCATGCGCTTGGCGGCGCGGCCCGTGGGGGCGGCGAGGAACGCACTCTCGTCCATCTTCTGCGCGAGGTGGAGGATCCCCTTCAGGATAGTCGTCTTGCCGGTGCCGGGCCCGCCGGTGATAATCGATATGCGGTAGGCGAGCGCCATCTGGATAGCTTGCCGCTGGATGGGGTCGAATGCGAACTTGTGCTGGTGTTCCCAGTCCATGAGCGCCCGCTCGAAGCCCGCGGTGGGGAGCGCGTTTCCCGCAAGGCGGTACAGGATGTTGTCTGCAATACTCTGTTCGGCGCGGAATATCGGCGGGTAGAAGCAGTCGTCGTCGACGCGCTTGATGCGTTCGCGTTCGCACAGGTAATCGAACTGCTGTATGAGCCCGTAGACGGCATCGTCGTCTTCCATCGGAATGCGCAGAATCCGGAAGGTCTTTTCGAGCAGGATGTCCTTGGGAAGGTACACGTGGCCTTCGCTGAAACTCGATTCCTGCAGTACGTACATGAGGGCGGACTGCAGACGCTTGGGACTCTCCTTCGGGATGCCGACCTTCATCGCGATTTCGTCGGCCTTCAGGAATCCGATGCCCCAGATTTCTTCACAGAGCAGGTACGGATTCTCGGTAATGCGGGAAATCGTTTCGGCGCCAAACTGGTTCCACAGGCGTTTCGCGACACTGCCCGCGATGCCGTGCCCGTACAGGAACAGCATCGTTTCCCTGCTGTGGCGGTTCAGTTGCCATGCGGCGAGGAAGGCTTCGACCTTCTTTGCCGGGAACCCCTTGATTTTTGCCTTGCGGAATATTTCGGGATGGTTGTCGAGAATGTCCGCGGTGTCGTCGCCGAACACCTTCACGATTGCTTCTGCCGTCTTGGGGCCGATGCCGCGGAATATACCCGAGGCGAGGTATGCGCCGATATCACTTTCCTGCGGGGCCGCGACCTTGTACGAGGTGCACTTGAACTGTCTGCCGTACTTGGGGTGGCGCCCCCATTCCCCTTCCATCAGGAGTCTTTCTCCGCTCCCCAAATCGGGAAAAGTCCCCGTCACCACGACGGGGGCTTTTTCGCCTTCCACGGTCACGCGGAAAACGGAAAACCCGCTATCGGCGCTGTGGAACGTGACGCTCTTGATGGTTCCTTCGAGCTGCATCCGCTAGGCTAGAACTCCTTATTCCGGCTCGTAGTCGTTCTTCTTGTCGATTTCGCTATCCCACTTGTCGGGGTCGAACTGCTTGTTGGAGGCGAGTTTCTTGCCGCGCAGGCACAGGAGTGCACCGAGCACGGCCGCATTTTCGATGGCGAGCACGAGGGCCGTCTTGTAGTCAAGCCCGAATCCGAGCGGGGCGCCCTTCAGGTTTTCGGGGCTCACCCACAGGATGTAATCGAAGCAGATGAACGCCATGAACATGCACGGGATAAGCGCAATCACGTAGTTTTTCTTTTTGCTGCGGAGGTAAACTGTTGCTACGCACAGGCTGCACACGGCCATGAGCTGGTTGCTCCAGCTGAAGTAGTTCCACAGGATGTTGAAGCCCTGCGGGTTCAGGTTGCTCCAGAAGATAATCACGAGGCAGATGGCGAACATCGGCACGGTGAGGAGCAGGCGCTTCTTCGGGTCGGTCTGGTCGATGCCGAAGAGTTCCGAAATCGTGAGGCGCAGGCTACGCAGGCTCGTGTCGCCGCTCGTAATCGCAAGGATGATGACACCCACCACCACGAGGATGGAAATCGGGGCGAACGGGATGACGGTGGAGACGAGAACGCTCAGTACCTTCACGCCGCCGGCCGCCATGAGTTCAGGTTGCATGTGGTAGATGAACATGCCGCCCGCGGCCCAGATCATGCCGATGAGGCCTTCGATAATCATCATGCCGTAGAATGTCTGGCGGCCAGTCTTTTCGGTCACTTCGGTGCGGGCCACGAGCGGGCTCTGCGTGCTATGGAAACCGCTGATGATGCCGCAGGCAATCGTCACGAAGAGCATCGGGATAATGGGCTGGTGTGCCGGATGCTGTGTGAAGTTCGAGGCGATGTCAGAGAGGTTGAATTCGCTAAGCACATTGAGGTGCGGCGCGATGCCGATCATGATTCCGAGGGAAGCGAGAATGAGCATGCCGCCGAAAATTGGGTAGATGCGGCCGATAATCTTGTCGATGGGGAAGAATGTGCTTGCGAAGTAGTAGGCGAAAATCACGCCGACCGCTACCCAGAAGAGCGTGGGGGAGACTGCGGAACCCGCGATGATGGGCGTGTTGATGAGCTGCGCCGGCGTGTTAGTGAACACAGCACCCACGAGGATGAGCGCGATGGAAATGAGCGCCATCACCACCTTCGAGGGGCCCTTGCCCAAGAACTTGCGCGAAAGTGCCGGCACGTTGTAGCCGTTGTTGCGCATGCTTATCATGCCGCTGAAGTAGTCGTGCACCGCACCGCCCAATACGTTACCCAGCGGGAGGATGATGAACACGATGGCTCCGAACTTGATGCCGAGAATCACGCCGATGACAGGCCCGATACCCGCGATGTTCAGAAGCTGGATGAGCATGTTCTTCCAGTGCTTCATCGGGACGCGGTCAACGCCGTCGGGGTTAGCGAGTGCCGGAGTCTTGCGGTCGTCAGGGCCGAAGACATGTTCGACAAACTTTCCGTAGGTAAAGTATCCGCCAATCAGTATGGCGACACCGATAAGGAATGTAATCATGTTATGCCTTCTTGTTTGTTAAAAATCTATTCTTCGGACTGCTCGGCTTCCTGGCTGAGTTCCTGTTGGGCGTCATCGCTTGCTTCTTTTGTGGCTGCGTCCTTTTCTGCAGTCTCGTTTGCCTTCTCTTCGTTCTTTGCTCTGCGCACGTAGCCCTTGTCCTTCGCAATCTCATCCGGTGTCTTGTCTTCGCCGAATTGCTGGCGCAGGTAGAGGATATTCGTCGTAAAGCTCGACTTGCCCGCATAATCGAATCCTGCGACCGGATGGAAACTCTTGCCGAGCTGGAGCGCAATCGCGATGCCGAACTTGAATCCGTTATTGCCTTCGACAGAAATGTTCGGGTTGAGGGTCTGGCCGTAGTATGCGGAAGGATTACCGAAAGCGTCCTTCGCCTGGCAGGTCAGCTTGCCGGAAGATTCCATGGTCGCGGACTGGTAGCCGAGCGTCATCATGACTTCGAAGAAATTGAAGGGCTTGTATCCGATGACTACATCGAATGTTGTCGCCGAAATGTCAAGATCGAGCTGCCCGGTATAATCCTTGGGCTTGTAGCTGATGCTGCTGGAGTTGTATCCGAAGACGAGGCTCACGTCGAGGCCCTGGGCCGCCTTCGGGAGCATGTACTGGAACCACCTGCCAAAGCTGTATTGCAGGCCGAAACCGAGCAGGCTGAACCCGCGCAATTCGCTGATGGCGGGGAGCCACATCCCGCGAACGACGGCACGGGCATGGAACATGCTGACTCCGAGTTGCAGGTAAGGGTAGGTGAAGACTCCGAGACCGTTCAGGGTCTCGTTACCGTAAACGAAATTGTTCGTATTTAGCGGGTCTGCGGTCTTGTCCCAGTTGCTTCCGAAAATCGTGGGCACATCGCGCGTCTGGCCGAGAGCGTCCTTCTCCTTGAAAGTGCGGTCTTCGTCGTTGATGGGGATGAGGGCAATCGGCAATCCGAATTCGAAGGCGAGGCTCTGCGGCACATTCGCGCTTACATACCAGTTGCTGTTGAGCACGTTGCCCAGATTCTCGATGATGGGCTTTACGTAACCGGGACGGTTGAATATGCGGGAATCTCCACCGGGGCGGTTTTCGAACGCGGCGATTGATTCGTAGATAGTTGCCCAGCCTTCGCCGTCTGCAGCAGATGCGATGGATGCAGCCCCTAGGAGAATTGCGATTGTGTACTTGGCAAACGTTTTCATACGCCGCCAAATCTAGCTAAAAGCGAGATGTCGGGCAACGGTGAATCCGGATTGGAGACTTAAAACTGATATTGGACGTTCATTCCGACAAAAACGAATGTTTGCCACATGTAGGAATCGAGATCGCAAAGTTCGCTTTCCTTGGTGTAGACATTCTTGAACCAGTTTTCGTAGATTTTGATGAACGGAACCATTGCAATGTTATCTGAAATAAAATACTTGATATTTGCGATAAGCCCAATACCGGATCCCATGAATTCGGCATCGTAAGCGTCTTCGCCTATGAAAGCCGAATTTTCGGTGGTTACTGCGGTGTAGGAATACGAAGCCCCGACTCCCACTTGGAAAAACTCCGGCCAGAAGAAGTTGTAGATGAACTCCATGCTGATTCGCCAGAGGAGGCTGCTTTCCTTGTGGGTTTCATCGGGGAATCCGTTGAGCGTCTGTTCGGATTCCCAGATTTGAAAGTTGAACGTGAGCGTGAATTCGCGGATGTTCGCGCCGATGGTGAAGTCGGGGTTCGCGAGAAACTCGAGTGCCGGAGCGTGGACAATTTCCTTTTGCCCCAATGTGTCCTTCATCGAAATAACGCGGTTGTTGAAGTCGCCTTTGGATGCGACTGCTCCAATGCCCGCGCTTACAAAATATGAACGCGGCCAGTCTCCATCCGCGAAGGCGGAGACGCCGACGAGCAGAATCAAAATGGCAACGAGTTTCTTCATGATTATTTTGCGTAGTAGAACATGGCGTCGATGCACTTCTTGGCGGCAACGCGAACCGATTCGTCAAGCTCGACATGCTCGGCCTTTTCGGGATGGCGGAGCGTCTCAAGGATGTTTTCGAGCGAGTTGCTCTTCATGTACTTGCACATGCTGCAGCTGCCGATAAAGCGCTTTTTCGGATGCTCGTATTGCATGCGGGCATTGAGGCCGCATTCGGTGAGCAATAGGAACGGAGTCTCGTCGGGCTGTTCCTTGATGTAGTTCACCATCTGTCCCGTGCTTCCGACGTAGTCGCTCAGGAGGGCGACACCCGGGTGGCATTCGGGATGGCTTACCACCTTGAGCCCAGGATTCTGGCTGCGGAAAAAGTCGATAAGTTCGGAATCGTAGGTCTCGTGCACGTAGCAGCAGCCGTTGTGCAAAACGATTTCTTTCTTGATGCCGCGCTTGTCGAGGTCGGCCTGGATGTTCTGGCCCATGAGCCTGTCGGGGACGAAAACGATCTTGTCCGTCGGGAGCCTCTCGATAATCTTCATCACGTTTCCGCTCGTGACGCACACGTCGCAGGCGGCCTTCACGTCGGCGGTCGTGTTGATGTAGCAGACGAACGTGTGTTCCGGATATTTTTTGCGGAGTTCCCTGACTTCTTCTCCGGTGATGGAGTCGGCGAGGCTGCATCCGGTGAGCGGACCCGGGATGAGCACGTCCTTTTCGGGGTTGAGAATCTTGGCTGTTTCGCCCATGAAGCGCACGGCAGAAAACAGGATGGTCTTCTGCGTCACCTTGGTCGCATCCTCGCTCAGCTTAAAGCTGTCGCCATTGTAGTCGGCGACGCCGAGGATGATTTCGGGGGCCACGTAGCTGTGCGCGAGGATGACCGTATCCTGGTCTTTTTTGCGCTCGTTGATTTCGTTGATCAGCGGGAGCATCTGCTCGCATTTTTCCTTGGTGTAGGTGCAGAGCACGGCTCCGGGCTGGATGGACTTGAGTCGGTTGTAGAGTTCGTCTGTCGTCATGGGAAATCTCCGCGCCAAAAATAAAAAAATAGGGAGGCCTCTTGCGGCCATGGGTCAGTATCCGGCCCATTCCGCGCTGATGGAGGGGCTCGCCTTGCGGATTTTTTCGTCCTCGGGCGAATCCTTGCCGGGGGCGATGTCTCCGTTTTCGATTTTCGACTTGATTTCGTCGAAGGTCCGCGGCGGGACCGATTCGGGGGAACTGTCTCCCAGCACCTTGCACGGTGCGTTTTCGGATTCCTTCGCCTTGTCCTTTACCGGCGTGTATTCGCGCGCGGCGGGGACGGTGTAGAACTTGTCCTCTTCGGGGCACCAGGCGGTAAGGCACTTGCCGTAGCAACAGCCGGAATCGAGGCCGATGAATCCGGGACGGTTTACGAATCCCATCTTCGCCCAGTGTCCGAACACGACTGTCTTATCCCATTTCACCTGCTCGAACCATGGCTTGTCATTCCAGTTGCGGATGGAGAGCAGCACTTCGGGACTCATGTCCTCGAGTCGCGCCTTTCCCGGTTCGAGTCCTGCATGCACAAGGAGCGCGTGCGGCGTGTCGCGCCACAGGGGCCAGTTTTTCACGGTGTCGCGGATGAACTCCCACTGTTCGAGCGGGAGAGCCCTGAAACGTTTTTTTTGTTTCTCGGTCCAGGTTTCTTCGGGAGAATCCATCATGCGGATGAGGTGCTCCTCGTGGTTGCCTCGCACTGTCAATATGCCGAGCTTGAGGACCATCTGCATGGCACGCCACATGTCGGGGCCCTTGTTGATGATGTCGCCCGTTTGGTACAAAGTATCATTTTCGCGGACGAATCCGAATGCGTCGATGATGCGCTCGAGCTCGTCGGCACAGCCGTGCACGTCGCCGATGTAGAGGGTCCGCTTCATGCTACAGGTGAACCGCCTGCTTGAGCTTGTTCATCTCGTCGGCGGTCAGCTCACGGAATTCGCCTGCGGGCAGGTCGCCTAGCTGGATGTGGCTATAGCTTACGCGCTTGAGGTCGCGGATTTCGTAGCCGACGGCTCGCATCATGCGGCGGATTTCGCGGTTCTTGCCCTCGATGAGCACGAGCTCCGCAAATCCGTTTTCGAGATACACGTCGGTCGCAAAAGCGATTTCCTCGGTCGCTTCGGGATCGTCGGGATCGCGGATGTCGACTCCGTCGACGAGTTTCTGCGCGGCAGATTCGGAAAGCGGACGGGTCGTCCACACATAGTAGCTGCGCGGAATTTCGTAGCTCGGGTGCGTGAGCCTGTGCAGGAGTTCTCCATCGTCGGTAAACAGCAGCAGGCCGCGGCTCTGCAGGTCGAGTCGCCCCACGTACTTGAATCCCTGGTAGCCGGGAGGCAGGTAGTCATAGACGGTGCGGCGGCCCTGCGGGTCATCCTTGGTGCAGACGCATCCGGCAGGCTTGTGGAAGGCGATGACCTTTGTCTTTTTTGGGAGTGCCGCCTTTCTGCCGTCGACGGTCACGGTGTCAGAAATCTCATCTACCTGGTGTCCGAGGTCGGTAATCGTTTCTCCGTTCACTTGCACGCGCCTTTCCTGCACTAACGTATCGGCTGCGCGGCGGCTTGCGATTCCGCACAGGGAAATAAACTTGTTGATTCGCATCTAGGCTTCCTCGCCGTCCATCTGGATCTTGAGTTCTTTCAGTTTGCGCCAAAGGGTCGCGCGGCTGATTCCGAGGCGCTTGCAGACTTCCGTGCGGTTGCCGTTGCAGACGCTCAGCGCACGCAAGATGTGCCTGCGTTCCATTTCTTCGAGCGAGAGTATTTCGTCGGGGCTGTCGGAAGAGTCCGCTGTACTTTGGAGCGGTTGTCTGGAGGTGGAATCCGCATACGAAATGGCGAGACCCGTATTGGACGGGTTTGGCGAGTCCTCCGTAGCTTCGTTGCCTATGCCATCTTTCATGTGCGGAATGGCGACTGTTTTTTCGCGGGCTTCTTCCTGCACGTTTTCGGGCAAGTCCTCCAGGCGGATGACTCCGTTCTCGGAAAGGACTATCGCATGCTCCACGATGTTTTCGAGTTCACGGATGTTGCCGGGGTAAGGGTATTTCGCGAGCGCGTATTGTGCGGCGGGCTCCACGTCGTGGATGTCCTTGCCGTGGGTTTCCTTGTACTTCAGGATGAAGTATTTTACGAGCGTGGGGATAAGCGGACGGCGTTCCCTTAGGGGCGGAAGCGAGAGGTGGAACGTGTTGAGCCTGTAGTAGAGGTCTTCGCGGAAGATGCCTTCTTCCATGGCGGCCTGCAAATCGCGGTTGGTGGCGGCGATGATGCGTACGTCTAGGTAGCGCGCTTCGGTTTCGCCTACGCGGCGGATTTCGTGATTCTGCAAGAAGCGCAAAAGCTTCACCTGGGTCGCGGCGGAAAGTTCGCCCACTTCGTCAAGGAACAGCGTGCCGCCGTTCGCGGATTCGAACAAACCTTTCTTGTCTACGGTGGAACCCGTATAGGAGCCTTTCTTGGCGCCGAACAGCTCGCTTTCCACCAGGTTCTCGGGTATCGCCCCGCAGTTGACTGCCACGAACGGATCGCTTGCCCGCTTGCTGTAGCGGTGGATGACGTTTGCGAGGAACTCCTTGCCCGAACCGGATTCGCCCGTGATGAGGACCGTGCTCGTAGTGGGCGCAATCTTGTATGCCGTCTTGAGGATTTTCCTCATTTCGGGGGTGTCGCCCAGGAGGCTGTCCAGCACCTGCGACTCCATCAGCTGGTTGGTCGTCTTGTTCTGGCGGAGAGTCTGGATTTTCTTGGTGGTGTCTTCAAGCTGCTCCACGGTTGCGGGTTTCATGATGAAACTGTTCGCACCGCGGTTGATAGCGCTTGTGGCCCCGGGCCAGTTCTTGTTGTCGCAGAGGACAAAAATCTCGATACCGGGCTTGCGTTCCTTGAGATAGCTCACCATGTCCATGTTGTCGAGCGTAAGGAACGGGACCTCGATGAAGGCGAGGTCTATGGGCGCGGCCTTGACCAGCGGCATCAAATTGTTCTTGTCGTCACAGAAGGCTAGCTCTGTGTCGGGCAAAGTCCACGAACGTCGAATGTCGCTGATAAACTCCTTGTCGGAGTCGGCAATCAGGATATTCATCGGCATCGGTTACTGATGGCTCTTTATGATTTCTTCAATCTTTTCGCGGAAGGGCTGCAGTTCGAAGGGCTTGTTGAATGTGGCCGCGACATCGAAATGCTTGGCGGTAATCAGGTAGTCGTCCGCAGCGGTACGTCCGCCTGCGCTGACTGCGATTGTCCTGTCTCCCATGCCCATACGGCGGAGGTCCAGGATGACTTCGTAGCCATCGACGTCCGGCATGATGATGTCGGTAACGATGACATCGTATTTCTTGTTCTGGTAGAGCACCTTGGCGTCCCTGCCGTTGCTCGCAGTTTCCACTTCGTAGCCCTTGGCTTCGAGGGCTGTCTTCATCATCAGGTTGAACTGCTCGTCGTCGTCAATGATCAGGATGGTGGACATGATGCATTCTCCGGTTGATCGTTTGCTATATCCCAATATAGATTAAATTTCGTGCCTTCGCCTAATGTTGTTTGCACTGTGAAATGCGCTTTGCCCTCTTTTAGGAGCCTGAGAGCCGAAGAAAGGCCGAGTCCGAGCCCTTCTCCCGGTGCCTTGGTGGTGAAAAACGGCGAAAAGATGCGCTCGAGCGTCCCGGAATCCATTCCCGTCCCCGTGTCGGCGATGGTGAATTTCGCATAAGTTCCCTTTTCGATGGCGTCCGAGAAGGGGAGAACAAGCGTGTTTTTCAGCGTTTCGCGTTCGAGTCTGAACGTGAGCGTCCCGCCGGTAGACTTCATCGCGAAGATGGCGTTGTTCGCGAGGTTTGTCAGGATTCGGTCGAGGGCGGCGGGCAATCCGCTTATCTTGAGGTCGGGATCTACGATTTCGGTGGAAATGTGGATGTTCGAGGGGAGCGTCAGCTGGAGCTTCTTTACGACATCCTCGATGATGAGGAAGGGCGAGAACACCATGGCTTCGGGTGCGGTTGTCGTCTTTTCGCGCAGGGCGTTCAGCATTTCGTTCAGGGAGTCCTTGGCGCGGTTCGCCGCCTTTGTCGCTTCGGCGATGAAGCTGTTTACCTTGCCGAGTTTCTCGTATTCCTTCTTGGGCACGGCGTCTTCGGGGATGCTCACGAGGATTTCCTGCGCGAGTTCGCTGAAGCCGATTTGCGAACCGAGGATGTTCTTGTAGTCGTGGGCGAAGGCGCCGCACATGGTTCCGAGTTCTTCGAGTCTCGAGTGGATGTTCTTCTGTTCTCGCAGCAGGTCCCTTTCGCGTTCGAGCCTGCGCTGCTCGGTCAGATCTTGCTTGAGCCCGATAATCTTGTAGGGCTTCTGGTTCGCGATGATGGGGATGAACTGGTTCCTGTAAATGAAAATGGTCTTGTGGTTGTGGATCCGGTTGTTGGCCTCTTCTTCGCTAATCTCGTTGTGGTCCTCGTCCTCGTAGCTTGTGTAGATGCTGGGAATCCCGAGTTCGCGGGCCTGTTTCTCGTAGCTTGAAATCTTGTCGGAATTATCCGTCGTCTGGATCTGGTTGCCGCGGTGCTTGATGTCCGTGATGTTCTGGGTCATGTAGACGCCCTGCTCGTTTTTGGACCAGAACTGGAAGGGAAGTGCGTTGATGAGGGCAAGACTCAGGTTGTTCTGCTCCTTGAATTTTTTCTCGGAACTGTCGAGGCGGTCCTGGTAGCGGATGAGATCCTGCTTGTAGTCGGCGAACTGCTTGTTGTATGATTCGATTCGCTGCCTGTAGATGAGCGAGTTGGATTGGTCGCTGAGCAGTATCATCCACATGTAGGTGGTGAGGGTCACCCGAACTTTGAAAAGCGAAATGAAGAACGTGTGGCGCTCGTCGTTGATGACGACGTCCTTGGTTTCTTCACGGATTTCGATGTCGTATTTGATGTCCGGGATGAGGTCCTGGATACGGCAGAGGTTCATTTCGGATTCGGATTTCTTAAAAAGAAGCTGTGCGGCCGGGTTGCTGTCGACGATTTTTCCGTCGGGAAGAAAATGGATGGTGGAATCGCTCAGCTGCGCTTCAAGGTTCTTGAGAAGCCAATGTGAACTCTTGTTCTTGAAAGAGATGGATGTGAAGTACTGGCAGCAGAGGATCGTGAGTATGACTGTCGAATACTGGTGCCATTGCAGGAACACGGGGAAGTGCCCGTCTACGTTGAACGAGAACGAGATGGGAATGAGAAAATCCATGAAGAACGAGATGACGACGAAGAAGATGAAACTTGCCACCATGTAGAACCGGATTTGCGCGGCGTCCTTGTCGCTGGTCTGCATGCTGCTGCGGAGCATCTTGTATAGCGAAAGCATCGTTTCCGGGAACACGAAAAGGAAGAACAGGATGGAATAGGAAATAAAGAAGGGATACTTGTGGAACGGCCTCATGCCAAAGACGGAAAAATCCGTGATAATGGAAGGCTTGATGCAGAAGATAACCGTGACGGCGATAGCGCTTGCACCGCCGATGGCGTTGAGGAGCCTCCAGAAGTTTGAACGCTTGATGGTGAGGTTCTGTTCGCAAATGTGGTAGACGGCGTTTCCGAGCTGGACCCAGGCGATTGCCTGAAGGCCGAACGTGATCTTTGCGCCGATTCCGATATTTGGACCGCTGAAGAACATGTTCCCGATAAGGCTGCCGGTATTCCAGTGGACGCAGATGAGCAGCAGCTGGTAGATGGGCTTCGGGAACTGCTTGATGCGCACCTTCTGTCCCAGCATGTAGGGAATCAGGAAGGTGAGCAGAAGGGCGATAGCCGACAGGATGGTGCTGATGGGGGAACTTGAATAGAGAATTTCCGGCATGTCTGTCAACCTGTCGCTACGTTTTTACTTTGTCCGCTTGATTCCGAAGGTCTCCGTCTTGTCGTAAGAATTCGACGTGTCGAAGCGTTCCTTCGTTTTCATGTCCAGATCCGGGTTGGGAAGGAACTTGCATTCCAGTTCGGCCTTGTAAATATAGGCTCCCGTTCCGACGGCCCGGCCCTGCTGTGACTTTACGCCTCCGGCAGGCGAGTTGACCCATTCTACAAAGAACGTCACCTTGTTGTTCGTGGAGAAGTATTCGTCGGAATTGACGGTGTAGGTGCCGGAAGCGCGGTTCACGTAGCTTCCGAGATTCGTGTAGATGGGAATGTTGTATTTGACCTTGAGGCTTCTCCAGTAGGCCGGCTCGTTCAGCGCTCCGCCACGCGGGACGGTCAGGTCCATGGTCCAGACGACGCCGGTGAGCGGTGTGACTGTTGTGTCTATTCCGGTTTCTACGACAACTCCGTTTTCGATGCGGTCAAGTTTGTGGTTGCTCGGATTGACAATGTAGAGGTTCAACGTCTTTGTAGAATTGATGAGCGAAGCGGCCTGCGAGCTGATGTCGGCAACCTGCTTTTCGAGGTGGATGTCGAACTTGATCTTCGGCTTGCCTTCGCCGCCGACGGTCACCTTTGGATTGCGTTCGGCGGGGCGGTTGCCGTTCTTGTCCGCGAATGCGCTTGCCGTATTGGGCGCAAAATTGATACGGTCGCCTTCCATGACCGCGGCCACGGCGTCGGCGGTGTAGAGCGCGTTCAGCATGGTCTTGCCCGAGGGGAGCCCGAATCCGGCAATGTCTATTTTCGCGATGTTCATGTTGCCGCGTTCGCGCACGTAGAGGATCGCTGCGGAATCGACGATGACGAGCGGCTCGCTTATGTATACGTTTAGCACTTCGTAGGTATTGGAAGAAGAGAGCGAAGCCGATACGAACACAGGGCCCGCCAGGTCTTCGGCAAGCACGGATTCCGTCTCGTAGGCGGCACCGTCACCCAGGTGTTCGATAATCATGCCCGCGCCTTCGACTTCGCGGCCGTTCAGAAGCCCTTCGAAGTTTCCGTTGGTGTTGCCGAGCGCAAAAGGAATCACGAGGTCGAACGAACTTGACATCTGGTCCGTGTTCAGCTGGAATTGCGTCTTGCGGACGACGAGCGTCTCGGGGGCGGCGCTGCCGAAGATGATGGAGATGGAATCCGGGAAGTGCTTCGAATCGACCGTCTGCGAGAACCTGATGTCGACGTGTTCGGCAAGCCCGTCCTGGTTCAAGTCGGAGATGCTTGCATAAGTCATGGGAATCGGACGGATCTTCAGGAGAACGTCGACAACCTTCGGGGTGCAGGGGCCGATTCCGTTACCGGCGATGTCGCGGATGGTGGCTGTCGGCGACAGCTCCGCCTTCATGCCTTCCTTAACGAGTGAACCGCCTCCGGCGTCGAAGTCAATTTCGAATTCCCAAATGTTCAAGTCCTTGTTGTAGGGCTTGACGCCTTTCACGTGGGCCGCAATATCGTTGTGATCTATCCGGAGAGGCCATTCGGGTGAAGGTTCCTTCACAGGTTCGCTGAACTGGATGTAGACGAAATCGCTTGTGGCTTCGGGCAGGCGTTCCAACACAGAAACCGATACCAGGTTGGGTGGAATGCCATCCCTGTAGAAGTCGACCGATTCCTTCTTGCCGTCCTTCGTGTTGCTCACAAGCGTGATGCTTCCTTCGGGGTTTGTGTTCACGGTGGCGCCCGTGAGGTTTGCGCCCACGACGATGTCCTTGCCGTTCTGCGAAATCAGGTTGGTGCTGGTGATGGTATCTCTGCCGTACACGAACTTGATGGAATTGAACGACTGGTTCTCGGCCGTGATGTATTCGTTCGAAAGCGTAATATTGAGCGCGTCGGGAATGTCGTCGCAGTCGGAGTCGACCATCTTCGCTTCTTCGATGATGGGCCATGGCGGCAGGTCTTCGATGATGAGCACTGCCTTTGCGGGAATATAGTTGAATTTGGAGGTGTTGTTCCCGATGGCCTTCAAGATAGTCGTTGTCGCCTTGTCAGAAGAAAGGTAGAATTCGGCTTCGCCCTTGATGATGTCGATTTTTTCGACGGGAATCGTTGAATTGAGGGACGTGTAGAATTTTGCGAATCCCGTTTCCGAAGAAAGGAGAACGCTTATGGGGTCTACGTTGAGTAGCGCCATGTTGCTGTCCAGAAGCTGCAACTTGACCTTGACCATTTTCCCGGTATAGGCGTGCACCGTGTCGACGGTAAATTTCAGGTGGCGGATTTCAGGAGGAACCATGATGGAGTCTATTTCCACGTTGCTGCGGACGACGGCGCAGGCGCAATCGTAGCTGCCGTTCTGGTTCGCTGCGCGGTTGTGCCAGCTGACCCATTCCATGTAGTTGTTGCCGTAGACAAGTGTCGTGTCGATTTTGAACTGGAAGGCGTCTTTGCGGTTTGCCGGATCGTATGCCGTGTGGTTGAAATAGGAACTGCCGTTCATCTCGAATTCATCGAGCATGCCGGTCGGGGTCACCTTGCTCATTCCGCTGTAGGTGGCGCCGTAGTCTTCCTGTTCCACGGAGTAGTGCGGAGATACGAACGGGCTGTCGAAATTGAGCGTTATGGTACGGTTGAGCTGCGGCCCTGTTTCGGGCGAGTAGTCCGGGGCGTAACCGTAGATGTACTTGCCGTGATAGTAGGCCGTGACGTAAGGCGTCTTTCGGAAGGCCTTTTCCTTTACACCATTTATGGTTTCGATGTACATGGTGGAATTGGATTCTTCCTTGTACAACGGTCCACGGGTCAGGTCTATGCCTTCGAACATTTCTGGATCGTCGGAGCCCGTATGTGGCCTGAAGGACCAACTGTTTTCCAGGCTTCCGTAGGAGGGCTGAACCTTGAATTCAAAGAAGTAGCTGCCGGAAACGGCGAGATTGCCTTCAATATGGACTTGCGTGTAATATCCGCTTTCGGTCGTTCCGCTCGGTGTCGTTGCCGTATAGGCTACGGGGGCTTCGAAATTCATCGTGGGCCATCCGACCGATTGTCCCGTTCCGTCCCAAATGGACCTGTTGTCGCTGCCACCGGTGACGGCGACGGGGAAATAGAATCTCAGGTCGAGATCCTGGTACGGCATCGTATCCCTGTTTGTGACGATAACCAGGAAGGTGTTGCATTGCTTCCAGTCGGAGCTGTTGGAACAACCATTCTTGTTGAGAGGCTTCACGTAGATGTCCATCTCGACTGTCGTGGCGTATTCTTCGGTCGTGAAAGAGAATTCGCTTGACGTCGTGGCTCCCGAAGATACGGAGAAATAGTACTTGGTGCCGGCCTGAAGGTTGGTGAGCGTCGCTTCGTGGAAGAGGACTGCGCCGCCTTCTGCCGCTTTGGACTGGGTGTAGGCTCCCGGAGCCGTTCCGAAATTCACGACGCCATTCATGCGGTCGCTAGACCACCAGTAAATCTTTGCGCTCCGGTTGTCGACTTGGCAGATGGTGACCCCGCTGATGGATGTCGTGGCAGGGGTCATGGTGAACTTGTACCACTGGCCGTGATTGTTGTCGGTCGTGAGATTCCTTCTCGTGTCCATGCCTTCGAGGAAGAAGTAGTAGGTCTTCCCCGGGGTGAGCCCGGTGAGTGTGACAGCCCCGCCCTTTGTGGCCGTGTTCTGTTGAACGGACTTGACGGTTGTCTCGTCGGGAACTTCGCTGTAGAATACGGTTACGAGTGCGACTTCGTTGGCGTCCCAGCTCACGATGGCTTCGGTGTCCGAAATCGGTGTGCCGGCGATGTTGCTGAACAGCGGACCATCCATGTCGGGCGGGAGAGTCTGGGCAAGGCTCTGGGCCGGGAACAGGAACTGCGCCGTGAAGTCGATGCAGGTTTCGGTCGAGGTGTATTTGCTCCAGTCTTCGATCAGTGTCTTGTTCGGGTCGCGGGCTCCCATCAGGGCGCCTACGGGGCATTTATAGTCGTACGGCATGCCGCCTGCATTGTAGCCGTCGGGGTTCGAGGCGCGGTTGTGGGGGTGTTGCGGGTTCTTGTCCCCGGTTCCCATCAGGAATGAAATATCCCACGGGTTTGCGCCCAGAATGAAGTACATGTTGTCGAGTGCCACTTTCAGATAGCGCTCGTCGCCGGTGAGTTCGTACATCAGGAAAATGGAAACGGCGGTTCCCATGTTGTAGCGCATCACGCCCCAGTCAAAGCTGGTCCACACCAGGTTATACGGGGTGATTACGTGCAGGTTGCTTGGGCCTTCGTGCGGGTCGCCGCTGCCAATGCCAGGGTTGGTGAGCACCAGGGAGTCGCCCTCGTTGGTACTTACATCGATCAGTTTCCTGAACGTCGCCATGGTTCGCATCGAGAGGGTGTCGCGTTCCAGTTCGCTAAGGCCGTATTCCGCAGAAATCGTCGGGCTGTTCAAAATCAACCGCTGCATCGCAAAAAGCACATACGAATGGACGTTCTGGTAGTCTGTCGCCCAGCCGCCCGGCGTAAATCCGCTTGGATTCCCGAGGAATCCGCCCTTGAAGTAGTCGAGGTTGTACCTGTAGGAATTTGCGTTGTTGTATATGGCCGGGTTCTTGTAAAGGTCGTATTGGTAGGTCGTATCCTTGGTGGCATACCAGAGGGCGAATGCGGCTGCGGCGCCGTCGTCGTTCAGGGGGCCACCACCCGTATAGAACTGGTTGTAGTAATTGCCGCTCGTGATGCGCTTTTCTGCATAGGCAACCTTGAAAACGTTCTTGTAGATGTCTTCTGCCGCAGCGAGAAGGGAATCCGAATAGGCGGCATCGTAGACCTTGTATCCGACGGCCACGTTTGCAAGCGCAGCGGCGAAGATACCCGCGGTATTGGCACCGATTTTCTTGGTTACATCGCGGTCGGGGCCTCCCTTGGCCGGGGATTGTGCGTCCTGGCGTTCAGGCCTGTCCCAGTACGCATGGTCAGGATCGGCGACGCCCACGGAATGGTACATGTCGCCTTGGGCAATCACGCCGTCCGCCTTGGATGCGTTGTAAAGCTTGAGAATGTAGTCCGTTCCGATTTTTGCTTCGTAGAGGATGTCGGGAATGCCGTCGGTGAACACGGTATCCGCATAGGAATTGCCGTAGCGGTCTTCGGCCTTGTCCTGATAGGTGAGGTAGACCATCGAAAGCACATACGCCGCGTAGCCCAGGGTTTCCGAGACCTTGAAGTGGTCTCCGCAGTCGTGCCATCCGCCGGTGAGGTCGTGCCCGATTGCAGAACCGTCCTTCAGGTGGCATGCCCCGTGGAAATGCGACTTGGTGTCGCCGCACCGCTGGATGCCAAAGAACATCAGCGATTTTTCCAGAATGGCGTTGAATATCGATGGGTGGATAAGGAAGTGGGCCGAGGTGTCGTTCCCGACAACAAGGTAGTATTCTCCCATGGAGGTAAGCGTCGTGAAGTCCGCTCGGTACAGGTTTTCTCTGGCAGAACTTATGGAATCCAGAGACCCGAATTCGTACACGCTTGCGATGGAATTGAAGGCGCCATTGATCCAGATATTGGGCTTTACGGCGTTCTGCTTGATAAGAGAAAGGCTGCCGTTCGAAACTTCCGTATTGGTATTCGCGTCGATTACCTTGAAGGTCATGTTCGTCGGGTCGGCGACATAGGCGTACTTGTAATCCTGGGGCCTAAATCCGCTTTGGTTCAAACGGATAGGCCTACGGTTGTACACGTTCAGCGAGTCGAGGTATCGACGCTCGTGGACCTTGTCGGTACGGTCGATTACCGGGAGCTGATCCATGGCGTTCACGCACAGCGCATCTCCCAGTATAAACAAAACAGCCAACAGTCTTTTCAAATACGTCATGTCAAATTCTCTTCCTAAGATAATTGTTCAGCACGAGGCGTCACTTCTTGGCTCGTTTGAAACCGAAGGTCTTCGTCGTGTTGTCGTTCGCCTTGATGACGTCGCCCTTTTCGTAGTCGAGGTCATCTCCCGAACCGGATTCCGCAACGTAGGTTGCCTTGGATTCAAAATCGAACTTCGCAATGTAGGCACCAGTGCCGAGCCTGCGGCCGGTCTTGCTTGCCGGGGAACCGTTGGGCGCAAGCCATTCGAGGTTCAGGTGCAGCACGCCGTCTTCCGAAATCTTGTCGCGACCGATGTCGTCGAGGTCGATTCGGATATCTTGGTTCGCGATGAACTGCCCGAGGTTGTCGTAGACGTTCATCGTGAAGCGGATGTCGAAATCGAAGATAGGCTTGCCGAAGTCGTCGGTCTGGAGAGCCGACGGCATGGTGATATCCACGAAGAACTGCGGGCCCGCATGCTTGTAGGTATTGGTGTCAAGCACGATGGCGGTCGCCGAGAGCTTATTGTCGTTCAGGTTGAGCAGGGTTTCCGTCCCGTTCGAGTTCTTGACGGTGATGCGGAAGATGTCGCCTTCCTTCACGGGGACATCGGCGTAGGGCATTTCCTTGGACGGAGTGGTGATATTGCTTGCGAGCGTCACCTTGAACTTCGTCTTCTCGGCAGCATCACCACCAACGATAACCCACGGGTTTTTGATGGTGGGGTAGTTGCCTGCCTTGTCTTTGTAGCGAGAAAGTTCTTTGAGAGGCACGAGCCTAATGAAGTCGCCCACGCGGACGGCGCCTTCGGATTCGTCCGTGTAGCCGAACGTCTCCTTGGTCTCGTTCTTCGTGGTCACCGAGATCGGCTTGAGGTAGATTCCCTCCTGCGAGCCGCGCTTCCTTTCGATGTATTCGAGAACTGGATTGTCGATGCTCTGGAGCGGTTCAGACATGGTCGCCTCGAGGAACTCGTAAGAGCTTACGGAACTCTTGGTCGCCTTTATGATGATGGGCGGGCAGTTGTCGATGAGCGTTGCCCGTGTTGCATCCAGCAGGCTTTCGAGAGATCCCTTGCGCGGGAGGATAGCTCCGTTGCCGCCACTAGAACCGTAGGTCATGTTCTTGTACAGGCCGTCCGGAATCGCAATCCTGATGGCGCTATGCTCGGTCTGTGCCGAGTCCCAGCCCACGGTGTCAATTTTCGGAATGAACGTAGAATCCTGCGATGTCTGGTACTGGTCGCATTTCTGCGAGACTGTAGAAGAAAGCGTGTCGATATGGTCAACCGTGCATTGGTCGACAACGGTCTGTTCCGCATCGAGGTAGGTGCAGGTGAAAACCGTGTCTGTGACGTAGGTCGTCACGTCCTTGAAACTGATGCAGGTCTTCTTGACGGTTCCCTTTATCCAGGTTCCGTTGGCAGAGTCCAGCTTTGTTATGGCGACAGGAGTCTTTTCGCCATAGACCGTATCGAGGGCCCATCCGCCGGCGGGCGTGGTGAACGGCGTGTAGACGGCGGGGCTGCCCCAGTACACGTCGATCGTGTCGGGAATGTTCTTGTCGCGGAGCAGTTTCACGAACTCGATGTAGATGGAGTCGGGCTGGCCGTCGCCTTCGACATCGAAGATCCTTGCGTAATGCACGGGCACAGGTCGGGTCGATTCTGTCACCGTAATCGGTTCGCAGGAGGCGAGCGCGTTAGTGGACATGTCGTTCACCTGGAAGGATCCGGCAATTTGTGTGCGGAACCCGGGCTTGATTAGGTTCCCGTTCGTGTTGCCTTCGATGACATAGAGCCAGCTCTTGCCGTCGTCGCTGGATGTTGCCGAAATGACGCGGATGCCGGCCTGCACGACTTCGGATGTGCCGTCGTAAACCTCAAGGGGCCATTCCGTCTTTGAACCTAGGTTGATAGGTTCCGAGAATGAAACCTTGAGTGTGTCGCGTTCGTTTTCGTGGTTCTCGTTTTCCAGAATGGAAACGCTCACGAGCTTCGGCTTGATGGCGTCGGTAATGGCTACGGTCGCTGTCTGGGCCTTCCCGTTTTCGCGCAAGTAGACGGTGACGTTACCCTTCGGGTTCGCGATGCTGACGAGCGAGTCGGAAAGGGGGAAGGAGGCTGTCGCACCCGTCACGGTGGAAGACGGAGTCAGCACGAAGGAATTGCCTGCGAATGTCGCGGTGGAATCGAGCGAGACCATCACGCTGTCGAGGATAATCTTGGTGCCATCGAACTGGCTTCCGCTGAATTCGATATTGAGGCTCATGTCATTTACGGGTGCACCGGTCATGGAGCAGACTTCGCTTGTAATGAGAGCCTTCTTGGGGTCGGGCCGGGTCGGCTGCGAGTAGAACCAGACGGAGTCGCGTTCTTCTTCGTCGGCCGGGTCTTGGTACTTGACCCAGATGGTGTCGCCACCGAGGAAGTGGATGTTGGGGTAGGCGTCTTCGCTCGAACTTGCCTTGAGCCAGTCGCCGGAGAAGTAGCCCAGGGCCTCATTATCGCGCCTGAGAATGACTTCGATAGAGTCCCCGGTGCGCGAATTGAAAACCTTCACGGGCATAGTCTCGTTGTTGCGGCTGTCCTTGTCGCGCAACTGAATCTGGAACTGGAGGGAACCGTCTGTCTTGGCGGGGCTCGTTACCGAGTTCCCGTCCTTCTGTACAAGCAGCAGCGAGCCCTGGGTGCGGTCGCCCTTGCTGAACTGCACGTAGTAGGTGCGGTTCACGAACGCGCATCCGCCATTTTCTTGGCATTCCGCACATTCGGGGTTCGGACCCGCGAACACGGTCACGTCCACCTTGTTGGTGCCGATGGTCATCTTGGCCGGGATGTCCAGGTCGAACTTGCCGGTCTCGTAGTTGTAGACGGCCGCCTTCGCGAGTTGTTCCTTGGTGAGCGCCACGCCGTTCACCCAGATGCTGTTCACGTAGCCGCTTTCCGAAATCAGTGCCGTGCCGCGCAGGTGCATGACGCTTGTCGCCGTGTCGATTCGCACATAGGAACCGTTGGACACGTTGAACGGAGCGTCGAACGCTACGGTCATGTCGTAGTGGGCGCGCTTGGTGGTCATTTCCTTGTAGGAGGGGCTGAAGCCCGATATGAACTCGTCCTTGCGGTAGACTACGATGTAGGGGTTGACAGGTGCCTGCTCGAAGTCGCCCTGGTCCTTTTCCCATGCGGGAACGCCATCGTAGTCGGCCCCGTCATCGTCGCGCTTGTGGGCCGCCCAAGACCAGTCGGGAGAGTTGCCGCCGGTCACGAGGCGCTTCTTGCCCGGAGTGCGGAGCGTTTCGCACATGTTGTTCTGGTAAATGCCGCTGGAGAAACCGATGTCGATACGCATGCGCGATGACGATTTGATGGTCGTGCCGCCCAGCGGAATCGGGATGTACCAGTCGTATTCGCCCGTTGCCGGGTTGTAGGTGTCTTCAAGTTTTACCGGCACGGCATGTCTCAGGTAGTAGCGTATGGAATCGTCGACATTCTCGCCTCTTTCGTTCACGCAGGGCCTGTTGAAGCCCGCTTCGTCATAGGCCTGGCAAATGTCGGAATCCACCAGCAGGGGGCAGGTTCCCGGTTGGTTGTTCTGGCCGGGGACGGCCTCGATTTCTTCGGGCTTTGCTGTCACGTAGAATCTAAGGGTCAGCTCGTTGAACGCGCGGTCCTCGTTGTTGGTGAGGTTCAGGTTCAGGAAATCCATCCCGCCGAACTCGTACTGGTACACGCTTACGTCGAAGTCGTAGTGCGTCACGGGAGTAGTAAACTTGAGCGGCATGCCGTTGTCGTCGGTGCAGCGCTGCACCCCGTTGCTTTCTACGCAGTAGTAGTAGGTCGTCTTTTCCTTGAGCTTGCCAATCTTCACGTAGTGGAAGCTGGTCGGGATTCCCGAAACATCCGCATTGCCGTCGATGTCGCAGGTGCCCCTCGGGGTCGTGGGACAGGTCATCTTGTCGTAGCTCGTGAGTGTCGTATCCCAGTAGACCTTGGATTCGTACTGGCCGTTGGGTGTGTACCACATGATTTCGGCGCTGTCGGAACTCAGGTTGCAGACCTTCACGTTCTGGATGTCGGCCGGGGCCGGCGGGCTCACGAGGGTCGTGAACGAGAACGGGGTCGTGGTACTGTCGACGAGCCACTTGGTGGCGTACGCTTCGCTCCTGATGTTAATCGCGATGACCTTGAAGTAGTAGGTTGTGCCGTTCTGGAGCCCCGTCAGGTGGATCTCGTGCTTTACGCTGTTGACGGTATCCTTCGCGGGAATGTTGAACGGACCGGTTTCACTGGTGCTGTAGAGGATCATGGCGGGGCCGCGCATGTCCTGGGAAATCTTTACGATGGCAGAATCGTAGCCCACGTAACGGATTTCCACGTTAATCTGGGAGGGGGCGCGGTTGCGGTCTTCTTCGCGGACGGCAACCGCGCTCGAAGCCACGAACATGGCCGTAGCGTCGATACAGGTTTCGGAAAGGTGGTAGTCTTCCCAGCTGAGCGTCGAGGGCGACCAGGCGTTCTCGACGCCGGGGGTCACGCCGCCGAACAGGGCGCCCGTGGGCGGGTTGTACTTGTAGCCAGCACCCGGCATGTTCTTGCCTTCGGGGTTCGATGCACGGTGGTGCGGGTGGGCGTCGTTCTTGTCGCCCACGCCCAGCAAGAAGGAAACATCCCAGGGGTTCACGCCGAGCATGTAGTTGAGCTGGTTTATACCGAGTTGCTTCATGGCGGCGGAGTTCCAGTTCTGCATGCCCTTCTGCGGCAGGTTGATTCCTTCCAAATCCTTGGTCACGTCGGAATAGGCGAGTACTTCGAAAATGTTGCCCGCCTGGTAGCGGTTGTAAATCCAGGTCTGGTCGGTCTGCATGTTGTACCACAGGTCGCCGAACGAGACTGGGGTCGGGCCGTTCAGGGTCGGGATAGTAATGCTCTGGGAACCGCTTCCGCTCAGGTAACTGATGTTGGTGCCGAGAATCAAGGCGACATTTTCGGCGTAGGTCAGGCGGGTCTTGTCGTCGATGCCGTACTTGAGGCCGGTTTCCTTGTCCTTCAGGAGCATCTTGTAGAAACCGTACAGCGTGTAGGTGTAGGCGTTCGCCCAGCTCGTATTCTTGCTCGACTTCCTCATGCCGTCACGGTTCCAGGCCATCCAGCCGCCATGGAAGAACCCGGTCGAGGCTTCCTGCGGGACACCAATTTGCGTATCTTCCACGGCGTCGTTCAGGTAGTCCATCTTGCCGGTCTTTTCGTAGGTGGCGAAGTGAAGCGCAATGGCCGCAATGGCGAGGTCGTCGTGCGACTCGTTGTTGCCGTTGTAGGCCGGGCTCGACCAGCCGTCGGCCTTCGTATTGTGCACATAGGCCTTTCCGCCGTCGTAGGTTTCGGGGCCAAGGCTCTTTTCCTTGAGCTTCAGGTTCTTGGCGAAATCGTACATCTTTTCGGCCACGACAAGGCAGCTATCAGCAAAGGGCTTGTCGTATGTTGCGTATTCCTTGCTCAAAATGGCGAGGCCCGCCGCGATCTGGCCCGAAATGTTGGAACCCAGTTCGCCGAGGCGGATGTCACGTTCATGCGGACCTCCGCGACCGGTCAATGTCGTGGGCAGCGCATCCTGGTTTTCGGGGCGTCCCCACCATCCGTGGTCGGCGCCAAAGTTTCCTACGGAGACGGCCATATTGTCGATGACGCCATTTGCAAAACGGTAGGCGCGCAAAAAGAAGTCGGCACCGTGCTTGGCTTCGCGCAGAATGTCGGGAATACCGTCGGTATTGATGGTTTCGCCCATGTTGTAGGCGTAGTGGTCCTCGTCGCGTTCCGGGCTCGATGCCGCCATCACGGCAAGCACCATGAATGCATAGGCCTGGGTCTGGGATTCCTTCAGGTGGTCACCGCAGTCGTACCAGCCGCCCTGCAGTGCGCCCTCTTCTGGAGTGAAGCCTGTGACGGCGCCGACACCCTTTACGAACTTGCCGCTGCCGTCTTTGGTGTGGCTCGGCTTGTGGAACCAGGATTCCGAATTGCCGGAACGGTTGATACCATAGAACTTGAGGGTCGCATCGCGGACCATCGAGTAGACCTTGTCGCTAATAATAAAGGTAGCGGAATACTGGCTCAGCACCTTGACGCGGTAGCGCTTGTTCATGTCGAGTCCGGCCGCCTGGCTCAGTTGGCCGATACAAACCTTGCCCTCGGGACCTATGGCCTTGGCCGTGTAGCGCCCTTGGTTGTTCGTCGCGGCGTCAGTTCCTGCCTTGATGTCCCAACTGGACCCGGTGGACTTGCCGGAGTTGGTAAAGGTTCCGCCAGTAAAGACTTCGTTCCCTTCCAAATCGACAACGGAGAATTTTTCGCTACAGTTGCCCGCGGATACATAATAGAACTGCTTTTCCGGGTCTTCGGGCAGGTAGCCCGCCTGGTTGATACGGATACGGCCGATACGGAGGTTCTGTGCGTCACGGAAAGCCTGGTTCAACGAGTCGGGAATGATTCCGTTTGGAACAAAGTCTTGGGGCATGGATCCGATGGGGGGCACGGTATTGTGCTTGCGGGGGTTCGGAGTATACTTGCTGAAACTCTCGACTGTACCGCCGTTGTCTGTGGCGGCCGTATCCCACTTCATGGGCCATATCGGACGAATCAAGTCATAGGGTGTCGGTTGTTCTTGGTCAACCGCAGCAAAAGTCAGAGATGCCAGAAGCAATCCTGCTACTAGGAAAAACGGCATATAGCCTCCCTTAAAAAAGTACTCACAACAATCCCATCTAGAAAATAGACATTTTTAACGCGGTTGAAAAAAAGTGTATCAAAAAAAACTACTCATTCGGGCTTTTTTTTATATATTTCAAAGTATGACATCCTCTTTTTTTAAGAAAAGATTTTTTTACATTCCTGCTTCGGCGCTGTTCGTTTCCGGATTGTCGCTGTTCGGTCTTTCCGCTTGTGGAGACGAGGTGGCAGGTCCCAAGGAACCGTCTAGCCAGTTGCCCGATGACCCTCCTGCGGTGTCTTCCGAAAGCAAGCTCTCCCAGGAGGGAGGATCCTCTTCCTCGTCGACAGTCTCAAAGCCGTCTTCGTCCTCCTCGCAGGCATCCAAGCCCGTTGCCTCGTCATCTTCCAAGACGGCGACGGAGTCTTCTGAAGAGGTTCTGAACGAGCCGTCTCTCAAAGTTTCCGGAAGTTGCGGTCCCAAGACCCCCATCATTGAGAAGGGAGGCATGGCGACGTGGTCGTTCTATCGTGAAGGTGGCGATGTCTTTGATGCCATCATGGCTCCGTTTGTATGGAAATTCCCCGAACTGAACAAGACGGTGCAGGGGAATGGGATGAACTCCGTGGATGTTTCGTATGAGCAGTCCGGAACTTACACGGCAACGCTGAACGTCGATGGTGCAGATGTCGTTTGTGATCCCCTACAGGTGCAGGGCATTCCTATTACTATCAATTCCTGCAAGGCCGACAAGGAAACAGCCAAGGCGGGCGAAACGATTACGTGGAAGGTCGAGGCGGAATCCGATGCGAACATCACCGGGTATGCCTGGACTTCGACGCTCGGGACGATTTCTGGTTCGGGGACGAGTGCTACTTTGTCTGCAGAAGCTTCGATGCACAAGCAGAAGGTTGCCCCCATGGTTGCCGTGACCAACGATGACAGGACCACGCAAACTTACCAGTGCGACGGCGTGACTGTGCTTGACCCCGAATCGGTGGACCTAGTGCTCATCGTTGCCGATGTCAACAGTCCGCAGTATGGCGAGACCAATCGCGCGAATCTCCCGGATTCCATGTTCATTCCGGCGCAGTCCCCGATTACCGCCCAGGTTCCGAATACTGCGAAGGCAAACTGCAACCTTTCTTGCGTGCCCAAGGTTGGAGCCGATTACATGTCCCTCAAGATTACCGTGGACGGAAATCAGGTTGACAACATCGGTTACTTCAATCCCGGCAACAGCTGCGCGCCTGGCAAGAAGTTCTCCATCGAGGCAACGGTCACCGCGCTTTGCATGGTTTCGCCCAACTAGAAGGCGGCAAACTCATTTAACGAAGGCCGTGGTCCTTGTGACCGCGGCCTTCTTATATGCATCTGGAAATACAACAAAGATTGCAAAAAGAAAGACGGCCAGAAGCCGTCTCTCTTAAACCTTTTTGAAGGAGCTTATCAGTCCCCGGTGAAGATGATCACGAGCACAGAAGCAACGAACAGGGCGGAAACCACGAGGAATTCCCACGGATTTTCCATGATGGTGGTCTTTGCAGAACCCATGCTGGAAGCTTCGATCTTCTGCTGTTCTTCGGCCTTGGCCTTGGCTTCAGCTTCGGCAGCCTTCTTTTCTTCTTCGGCCTTGGCGAGAGCGGCGGAGTCTACCGGGGCTTCTTCGGTCTTGGCTTCGAGGACTTCGGTCTTGGCGGTGTCGGCCGGAGCGGCAGCTTCGGCGGGCGCTGCTTCAGCAGGAGCGGCGGCGGAATCAGTGGCGGCTACGGCTTCGGCAGGAGCGGCCTCGGCAGCGGGCGCTGCTTCAGCAGGAGCAGCTTCGGCAGCCTTGGCGGTGTCGGCAGCGGCAGGAGCGGCTTCAGCAGCAGGAGCGGCGGCCGGGGCTGCTTCAGCGGCAGGGGCCGGAGCAGCGGCTTCGGCAGCAGGTGCAGCAGCCGGGGCAGCCTCAGCAGGAGCAGCAGCGGGTGCGGCGGCTTCGGCGGCAGGTGCCGGTGCGGCAGCGGGGGCTGCCTTCTTGGCGGACTTGGCCGGCGCAGCGAATGCGACTGCTGCGGCGAGCATGGAGACCATCAAAATCTTTTTCATCATAGATTCCATTCCTCTTTAGGGGTTGTTTTTAAACTTACGCTCTAAAAAATAGCACATCTTGGGGCGAATTGCTAAAAAAAAATAAAAAAAATTCAAATAATCCCCTTTTTTTGTACGTTCATCGGCGGTTTTTACAAAAAAAGGCATTACGCCTGGCGAGACCGCCCCCTTCGGTCGGGGCAATTTTTATCTTATGAATCAAAATTTAACCCCTCACTAGAGACACAAATTATGGCATTCAAATACGAAGCTACCGTCCAGCACGGTGAAGATACTACCGAATACGTGAACCTCGGTAAAGACGGCGTTTCCGTCGCCGAATTCGAAGGCAAGAAGATTCTGAAGGTCGCCCCCGAGGCGCTCACCAAGATCGCCCAGGCAGCCTTTGAAGAAGTGGAATTCTGCCTGCGTCCGGCCCACACGGCCAAGGTCGCCAAGATTTTGCAGGACCCGGAAGCTTCGGACAACGACAAGTTTGTCGCGCTCACCATGCTCAAGAACGCCTGCGTTGCAGCAAAGGGGATCCTCCCGTTCTGCCAGGACACTGGTACCGCAATCTGCGTTGCCCACAAGGGCCAGCAGGTGTGGACCGGCTTCGACGATGCCGAAGCGATTTCCGAAGGTATCTACAACGCCTATACCACCAAGAACCTCCGCTACAGCCAGATTGCACCCTTGACCATGTACGAAGAAAAGAACACCGGTTGCAACCTGCCTGCCCAGATCGACATCCACGCCGAAGAAGGCGCCGAGATGAAGTTCCTCTTTGTGGCCAAGGGCGGTGGCTCTGCCAACAAGACTTACTACTGGCCCATGACCAAGGCGCTCCTCAACCCGAAGTCCTTGGAAAAGTTCCTTGCCGAAAAGGTGAAGACCTTGGGTACTGCAGCATGCCCTCCGTACCACCTCGCGATCGTGATTGGCGGAACCTCTGCCGAAATGAACACGCACATGGTGAAGCTCGCTAGCTGCGGTTACCTCGATGATATTCCGACCACGGGTTCCGAAGGCGGCCGTATTTTCCGCGACCTCGAAATGGAAGAAAAGGTTCTGCACATTTGCCAGAAGACGGGCATTGGCGCCCAGTTCGGCGGCAAGTACCTGGTGCACGATGTGCGCGTGATCCGCGCTCCGCGCCACGCTGCAAGCTGCCCGGTTTCTATCGGCGTGAGCTGCTCTGCAGACCGCAACATCAAGGCAAAGATTGACGAGAACGGCCTCTGGCTCGAAAAGATGGAACACCATCCGGAAAACTACATTCCGGCAGGCAACGCCGTGAACCTCGCTCCGGCTGTGGAAATCGACCTTGACCGCCCGATGAAGGAAGTGCTCGCCGACCTCACCAAGTATCCGGTGAAGACCCGCCTCAGCCTCAAGGGCACGATGATTGTGGCCCGCGACATGGCACACGCGAAGATTGCTGAAATCTTCGACAAGCAGGAACGTGGCGAAGAACTCACCGACGAAGAAAAGACCGTGCTCAAGGTCGTGTCTGACCACCCGATTTACTACGCCGGCCCGGCCAAGACTCCGGCAGGCATGCCCACCGGTAGCTTCGGCCCGACGACCGCCAACCGCATGGACCCGTACGTGATGCGCTTCCAGAGCAAGGGTGCCTCGATGATCATGGTGGCCAAGGGCAACCGCAGCCAGGACGTGACTGACGCCTGCAAGAAGTACGGCGGATTCTTCCTCGGCTCTATCGGCGGTCCGGCAGCCATCCTCGCTGAACAGAACATTCTGTCTAACGATATCGTGGCCTTCCCGGAACTTGGCATGGAAGCCATCCGCAAGATTACCATCAAGGACTTCCCCGCATTCATCCTCGTGGATGACAAGGGAAATAATTTCTTTGAAGGCTTGATCTAAAAGCTTGTTATCCCCGCCAGCGGGGACCTCCCTTTTCAATAGAAACGCCCCGCAAGTTTGTGCTTGCGGGGTGTCCTTGTATGTGAAAATTTGAGGAGTCTCTAGTTTTTGAATTCTACGCTCTCGATTGCCTCCAGGAGCGTTGCCTTAACATCCGTGTCGTAAGTTAAACTACGCATGAAGGCGATGATAATATTTCCTTTTGGTGTTAATCTTGATGCGATGCAGATGTCCTTTGGCGTTTTTATTTTGTAGCATCTGTATGTATACTTTTTTTCGGAATTATAATCGGCATCAACAAGGTTTTCTTTTGTAAAACTTGGGAAGAAATCTTCGTAAGCAGAAAAAATTTTGGTTGTCTTCAATGAATCGCTTATATCGTTCTGAAAAACTTCTGGGTTGTTTTGCGAAGCATTGCTATATGAAGCGAGTCTGAAACCCATTTCTAAATCTCCATTATCTAACGTCACAGAAGCTATTCCTTTAGTGGTGTCATGAATGGCGTTTCTGTAATCGAAACGACCGCTGACATAGAATGGGGTGTCGATTTCAAGTTTTTCTGGCATCTCGGTTGCAATAAATGCCTTTGCTGTTGATGTACGGACGTAAATGAGCATTTTCCCAAGAATGATTGGACGCATGCTTGTTCCCATCAAAATGGCACAACTAGAAAGAACAAGTGTCGTGAAAATAAGTAAAATCTTTTTCATGAATACCTCTTTTAGGTTATGTTGAAATAATAATAAATTTTATACGAATAAAAAGCAGCCCCCTAGAGAAGTCAGATTAAATGACTTTGTCTGTAATTGTGCGCCACTCGCCGGGCTTTAAGTTGCCGAGCGGGATGTTGCCCTTGGTCTATACGACCAAAGACCGACCAAAAAGTTTACAAAAAGGAGCAATTTTGTGTAGAAAACGGCGAATTTGTGCCATTTTGTAAAGCAAACGGGCTATTCCTACTTGGAATGGTGTTGGCTGTTCAACCCTGAATAATGTATATTATGGAGGAGGTTTATATGGAAGATCTAGTTCTGACAATTCCAACCCAAGATTTGGGTATCATGGAAACGCTAGCAAATCGCATGGGCTGGACTGTGCGGTCAAAGCGGAGCATTGTCCAGAAATTTGTCGATTCTTGCCCCAAGACCCCAATGATGACCGACGAAGAAATCGCCGCTGAAGTCAACGCTGTTCGATACGGGAAATGAAGGTCCTGTTCGGCACAAATTTGTGAATATCATTCATGATAGGCAAGCGGCTTGCTTCGCTTGCCGATGTTTTATGCCGTAATGATGTTCAAGTTTATATGAGCGAACAACTGCTAGACGAAATTCAAACTGTGGTCGCTCGTCCGAAATTTAACGTTATTATTTCTCAAGAATCATGGCAAGCGTTTGTTGACATGGTGGATAATGTTTGCCATTGGACTCCAATCACAATACAGGCAAAATCACCTATCAGGGACATCAAGGATCTCTTTATATTGTCAATGGCAGAAAGTGTTCCTGTTGATTTCATCGTAAGCGGAGACAAGGACTTGACAGAGTTAAAAAGTCATGCAGGAATTCCGATTCTTTCGTATTCAGAGTTTTTGAATAAATTAGGTTTATAGAAAAAACGCAGGCTCGGGTTGAGTCTGCGTTTGCTAATATGTCATCCCCGCGAAGGCGGGGATCTTTTATGCCGCGATGATTACCGCACAACCTTGCGGTCGTCTTCGGTCATCTTGAGGAAGTCGGCAACCTTCATGCTGCCCTTGTCGCCGTCCTTGCGCTTACGCACGGACACAACACCATCGGCGACTTCCTTCTCGCCAACGATGAGAAGGTAAGGCACCTTCTGCAATTCGCACTGGCGGATCTTGTAGCCGAGCTTTTCGTTGGATTCGTCGACTTCCACGCGGACGCCGGCGTTCACGAGTTCCTTTTCGACCTGCTTCGCATAGTCAACGAACTTCTCGGAAATCGGGAGCACGCGGGCCTGCACCGGAGCGAGCCACAGCGGGAAATCGCCCATGAATTCTTCAATCAAAATGCCGAGGAAGCGTTCGATGGAACCCACGGCCGCACGGTGCAACATCACCGGAATGTGCTTCTGGTTGTCCTTACCGACATATTCAGCACCAAGGCGCTGCGGAAGGTTAAAGTCCACCTGGATGGTACCGCACTGCCAGTCACGACCGAGGCTGTCCTTCAGCGTGAATTCGAGCTTCGGGCCGTAGAAGGCACCTTCGCCCGGGTTCAGGATGTAGTCGAGGCCAGCAAGCTTCGTCGCTTCGGCGAGGGCGGCTTCAGCCTTGTCCCAAATTTCGTCGGAACCCACGCGCTTTTCCGGGCGGGTGGAGAACTTCACCACGATATCGTCGAAACCGAAGTCGTGGTAGATTTCCTTGACGAGGGCGCAGAAGTCGGCCACTTCGCTTGCAATCTGGTCTTCGGTACAGAAGATGTGGGCGTCGTCCTGCACAAAGCCGCGCACGCGCATCAGGCCGTGCATCGTACCGGCAGGTTCGTAACGGTGGCACTTACCGAATTCGGCAAGGCGCATCGGCAGGTCGCGCCAGCTGCGGAGCCCCGTGTTGAAAATCTGGATGTGGCAGGGGCAGTTCATCGGCTTCACGGCCATTTCCACGTCGCCAGCCAGCGTCTTGAACATGTTCTCGTTGTACTTGTCGGCGTGGCCGGACTTGATCCACAAAGTCTTGTTCACGATTTCCGGCGTAATCACTTCCAGGTAGCCGCGACGGTCAATCTTACCGCGGATGTAGTCCTTGAGGGCGTTCACCATCTTGGTGCCCTTCGGGTGCCAGAACACCATGCCCGGAGAATGGTCTTCGATGTGGTAGAGGTCCATTTCCTTGCCGATTTTGCGGTGGTCGCGCTTTTCGGCTTCTTCGAGGAACTTCAGGTAAGTTTCGAGGCCTTCCTTGTCGGCAAAGCAAGTGCCGTACACGCGGGTCAGCTGGTCACTGTTCTGGTCGCCATGCCAGTAGGCGCCCGACATCGAGAGCACCTTGAAATTCTTGAGCTTGCCGGTAGAGGGCACGTGGGGGCCGGCGCAGAGGTCTTCAAAGTTCTTGCCCGGTTCGCCAGTCACGTAGAAGCTGAGCGTACCGTCGCTACCCTCGCGGGCGAGAGCGCGCTGCGCGTTGTCCGTCTTGTACTTGTCGCCTTCCGTGCGCTTCAGGCCATCGGCGGCGCTGACTTCGCAACGGGTAAACGGACGGTCTTCCTTGATGATTTCCTTCATGCGCTTTTCGATGCGCTCGAAATCCGACTGCTGAATCGGGGTCGGTGTCATCAAATCGTAGTAGAAACCCTTTTCGATAGCCGGACCGTAGGCGAGCTTGGTGCCCGGGAACAGGTCGCAGATGGCTTCGGCAAGCACGTGGCTGCAGCTGTGACGCAGGAGCATCAGAGCATCCGGGTCGTCGTTGCTCGGCGTGATAATCTTGATGGTGCCGCTTTCGGTGAGCGGGCGCGTGAGGTCGAGGACCTTATCGCCGAGTTTGACGCCAAGCGCCTTGCGTGCAAGACCTTCGGAAATGCTCTTTGCAATTTCGAGGCCGGTGGTGCCCGATGCTACGGAACGTACGGAGCCATCGGGGAAGGTGAGTTCGATTTGAGACATAAATAATCCTTTTTGTGGGCGGTTCTCGCCCGGTTCCCCAGAAATACGACATCTGGCGGTGAGGCGTAAGATAGAAAAAGACTATAGGTGTGGCTAGTGGTTGGTGATTAGTGGTTAGGAAAACAACCCTTTCAAACGCGTCATTCTGAGCGAAAGCGAAGAATCTAGCACTGATAATATAAAGGGGGAAGAATCCCCCTGATTGCAGCCCGCTTCGCGGTCTTCCATCACCCCTTTGCCTAGGGGACACCCCTAAGACCCCAATTCCATTGTTATATTAAAACACATGGCATTACTTCACAGACATCCTCAAGGATTCTTGCTGCGTGTTGCATACATTATCGTTCTTTGCATTTGCAGTAATGCCATAGCCCAGTTATCGGAAGAAGAGCAACTGGACAAAATGCTCGAACACCATAATGAAGAATACATGCCCAAACTTCTTGGTTTTAGTGCCGGCTATGCGACACCTAATGTATTTGACTTTTCCATTTTTTCTATTCTTGGCACTTTTCCAATCAATATTACGGATGGGTACAGAATCCATGTCGGATATGACCCCCTCCATTTAAGGGTTGACGATATCGGAGCATCCGACGACGCTTTGTTTGCCGTGAGTACATGGTTTCTTTTCAATGGAATTGACGATATCGCAAACAAAATAACAGGTTCAGAATCAGAAGGCCCGGGCATTTTGGTTTTGGCGACGCTCTTTATCTGGTGCGGAAATGTATACATTCCTCTAGTACCTGGTTCTTGGCTCGGTATCAACGACCAAAACCATTTTACGACTCATGTAATTCAAGAAGGTTTCCATACGCGAAGCTTCACCTACACGAACGATTTGAGTTTACGCTTTTCTGCGAAACCTTCTAGTTCTGGATTTTTTCTAGATACGGGAATCCGGTTCGAAAAGAACTTCGCCGAAGATTTCAAATACAGGTTCTTTGTTCAACTAGGTCTATTTGGCTCAGGGTAAAGCCGCAGACCATAACGACTCATTCAATAAATTGGAACTCCGCTAGAAACTTCTATTAATTTTCTACACCTTCGCCCTGTACTGTCCCCTTTTCTCGGCGACGCAAAGTTCTAAAGGCCGTTTTCAACCCCAAATTGTTCGGCTCGGGTATACCAGTTCGGTATTATTTCTTGATGGAGCCGAAGATTTGACTAAAATTGGAGAAAATAGCGTAAAATCGGTGATTTTACACTTTTTCGGTGGGAAAAGTGCGATTTTAATGCACTAATTCGGTTGAAAAAGTGTGCTAAAGTATTGACAATTCGGTCGGAAAAGTGTAGTTTTGGGATATGTTCAAGAGAAAAATCCTTAAAGAATTTGAAAATTGGAAGATCTCGGGGGGCAAAAAGAAGTCCCTGGTTGTTAAGGGTATGCGCCAAATCGGCAAAACGTCCAGCGTCCTGGAATTTGCCCGCGCCAACTACGAGAACGTCGTCTATATCAACTTTAAGGAAAACGAAAACGCAAAGCGTGTCTTTGACAGTGACCTGAACGTGGGCAGGATTACCATAGACCTTTCCGCGCTTTTCCCCAACGTGCATTTTGTCGAGAACAAGACCGTCATCATCTTCGATGAAATTCAGGAATGTGCAAACGCCCGCGCAAGCATCAAGCCTTTTATGGAAGACGGTCGCTACGATGTCATCTGTACTGGCTCCCTGCTTGGTATTAAGGGGTATAACCGTAAAAAGGGAAAAGGCGTCCCAACCGGTTTTGAAAGAATAATTTATATGAAACCCATGGATTTCGAGGAATTTCTGTGGGCGAAGGGAATTGATGAAAAAGTCATCAGTTACCTGAAGGAATGCTTCGCGAAAAAGGAACCCGTAAGCGAGGCGACGCACAACGCCATGCTCCGCTACTTCAAGGAATACCTTTGTGTAGGCGGGCTCCCTTATGTTGTTTCTCGATTTGTCGAGACGAACGACATGAACGTCGTTTGGCAGGAACAGCAAGACATTCTTGAAGAATACAAGGACGATTTCGGCAAGCACCTTGACGAGAACGAAAACGAGGAAATCGACCGCACGCTTCTTGGCCGCATCAATCGCGTTTTTGATTCAATTCCCGCCCAACTTGCGAAGGAAAACAACAAGTTTGTCTATTCGCAACTAGAAAAGAAGGGTCGTTCCGAAAATTACCAAACCGCAATCCAATGGCTCTACGACTGCGGCATAATCAACATTTGCCACAACCTGACCAACATCGCAGAACCCCTTGAAGGCTACAAGATCGAGAATACGTTTAAGATTTATGTGCAGGATTCCGGCCTGTTTGTCGCCATGCTGGAACGCGGCACTGCGGCCAAGATTCTAAGCGGCGATTTGGGATTCTATAAAGGCGCCATCTACGAGAACATCATCGCAGATTGTTTCTCTAAACAAGGTCGCAAACTATTCTACTTCCGCAAAGAATCCGGGCTAGAAATTGACTTTGTAGAAAATGTCGGCGGCGAACTCGCCATTATTGAAGTCAAGGCGACAACGGGACGCTCCAAGTCGGCAAAGACCGTTCTGAGTAACGACAACTACGATGCAAAAGTTTGCTACAAGCTCTCCAAAAACAACATCGGTGTTGCTGGCAAAATGGTTACCCTGCCGTATTACATGGCGATGTTCTTGGAGTAAATTTTTAAACTGGTAGGGGAAAGCCTTCCCCTCGCTCTCCTTCTCCAGCCACATAGGCTAAGGACCCTGAGCCTGTCGAAGGGCCGCTACCCCTTCTAGCGGGCGCTCAATCGCCGCGCCCGCAACGCCCCAGGCTTACTGAAGTAAGCTGCCGCTTGTTGTGCTGAAGAGGTGAGAAATGGGGCTGTTTAGCAACCCCAGCAAAATAGAACTAATTGATAATTAACAAGAAATCTTTAAGGTTTGCTTAAATTCCGCATCAAATCGTTCCTTCATTTCTTTATCCGTGTCGTTAAAGAATGGAAGTCCGATTAGAATATATTCCTTAGACTTTTCAACAACGATGTTGTTCAATCCGTAGCGTTTTGAAATTTCCAGCAGAAACTTTTCTTTCCAACCATCATTTTCTTCGCCTGCAAGATGTTTGCCCTTGGGTTCAACAAATACTTGATAATACGCATTGTTATTGCCGTTCTTTCCCTGTAACAACAACAGGAAATCAGGTTGAAAGCCTTGCCCTGTTTCAAAGTCAAAAATCTTATAGACTTCTTCGTTTCGTAAAAGTTGGAAAGACTTGTATTTGTCTTCTAAATTTGATTTGCGAGACTTAATGAATTCAATCAGTTTTCGCTCCTCTTCTG
The DNA here is from genome assembly GCF_002342555.1 of Fibrobacter sp. UBA2449. Taxonomy (NCBI): domain Bacteria; kingdom Pseudomonadati; phylum Fibrobacterota; class Fibrobacteria; order Fibrobacterales; family Fibrobacteraceae; genus Fibrobacter; species Fibrobacter sp. UBA2449. Next base: position 3,589 of record NZ_DDQF01000015.1, on the reverse strand, counting down.
TGCCCCAGAAGGAATCAAGCATATACCAGGCTTCATTTTTCAGTTCCTTTTCAAGCCGTTTGTTTTCTTTTGCATCATCATTCTCATCATCTATAAGAATCATCTTCTCTTTTTTGAAACCAATTTTTCCTTTCTCGTCATCAAAAGAGAATACGTCGGAAAATTTTACCAACTTAAAATCAGAGCCAATATAGGGTTTATCATAAGATTCTAATTCACGCTGCAAATACAACATAAATCCTTCACACATCTTCAGAAACTCTGCATTTGGGATGTCTTCAAATTTCATCGGTGCCGAAATACAGATTTTCACATCCTTTACAAAATTCAAAAAATCATCCATACTATCAACATTGAATCTTTTACAAACATTCTCATAGTTGAAATAAGATGATGAATTTGCATTCAATCGGTGAATGACTTTGTACTTGATATGTCGCGGAATTTCTGCAAAAGAGATAGCCTTTGTTTTTGTTGGCGCAGAGTCACTAATGTACAATGTATCTTCTTTTTGAGATAGATTTACTGCTTGCACCTCAGAATATAATCCCTTTATACTCCATTCAAATGCAGGGAGATTTTTGAAATCCTTTGGTAAAGTCTTTAAGCGCCTATTGGGATTTTCTTTTTTTTCGTTGACAAAGAAATACATTCCATTCAAGAAACTCTGATATTTTTCTTTGACATTGAAAATTTTTTGCGTTCGCTTATCTTGCATAAGACCGCGATTTTTCAACTCATTAGAAAGGTCGGAAATGTATTTTTCCTCGTCTTCAGAATGAAAGTAAAATTCCTCCAAAATTCTCAATTCATTTTGTAGGTCGTCGTCAAATTTTCGACGACCTTTTTCTTTGTCCTTGTACGCGAATGGGTGATAACGAACGCCACGACCTATCAACTGGACTTCACTCGTTGTATGCGAACCAACTTTTTTATTTTTGTAATCAGTATCGCGACCGGTGTAAAGACGAACAATATCGTATAAATTTAGAACGTCCCACCCTTCGGTCAAACGTTGAACGGTAAAGATTGCACGAATATGATTTGAACGATCTTCTAGACTATTCAGTAAATAATCTATTTCCCCATCTGTTTTTTCTTTTTGCGTTTTATTCGTTTTTGAGTTCGTTATAACTATATTTCGTTCCTGGAAACTCTCACGAATATAAGCAACTACGTTTTCAAAAGAAATTTTCCGCTCTTCCATATAGAGGCGTATTCTCTCAAAAATTCGGCCATCAAATGAATATGTCTTATCGGCTTGATCGTCACTATCATTTTTTATTTTTGAAAGCTTTTTCACAAACCCAAAATCGGACACCTTTACATTTTTGCACAGAGCAAGAAACCTCTGATAATCCGCCTTTGAATTTTCAATTTCCTTGCTACGGAAAAGTATGACAGGCTTGAAATTCGGAATACCATAATCTACGCCAATTCGATATCTGTACCAATTCAAAAGAAGAGCTTGAAGAACGCGTTCTTTTTGTTCAAGATTTGAGCGAACTAGCCGAATATGCTTTGTGCATTTAGCTTCCACAAAATCTTTCAGCTCGAACTTTGTAATTATCTTGTCTTCATATTTTTCTTGAATTAGATCATTTCTTGGTATCGTTGCGGTAAATTCTAGAAGAGCGTTCCTATTCTGCTCAGCAGCGTAAGAAACTCCATCTTTGCCTTTCTTTCCCAATATATAGTTGCAGATGGTTGTTTCCCATGATTTTTCGATATCATCATCTTTGGCACTGTCTTTTAGTTCACCTATAAAGGATGGCGTCTCAATTTCTGTTTGTTCCTTCTTTTTCTTTGCTGTGCTGGCGTTAAGATGATGGGCTTCATCCCCAATAAGAATCAGGTCTCTTTTTTGAAGGTCCGAAAGAAGTAAAGCATTTTCGCTTTCTTTGTAAATATCGTTGTGTAATTTTTGAATGGTGGTAAATTTAATCTGAATGTCGTCGCTTGAATTTGAGAATACGTCAACTTCGCGAATGCATATTCTTTTGCCATCAATTACAATGTTTTCCTTAAACAAGTATTTATTGTGGCTACTGTTGATGAAATTTGCCTGGGTTTTTCCGAGAATTGCGTTTTGGTTCACGAAAAAGATGAAATTACGAAATCCCTGTTTGTAATAATACAGGATTAAAGCGGCCATAACAAGTGTCTTGCCACTCCCTGTTGCCATATTGAACATCAAGTGATTCGGATTCTGTTTTTCACCCTTGCTCTTTTTCTTTTCGCGAGTAATTTCGTTTACCAAGAAATTCTCAAGAGCCTTTCGTTGCCATTCATAGAGTGGATAGCGAAGATTTTCTGTTATATACGAAGGAATGTTGTATTGTTCCTCGTCAAGAATTTCTTTTTTACTTTCAATGTCTTCAAGCAGCATTATTTACCACCTTTTTTCAGTTGGTAAAAATCCTCTGTAACGACAATGTCGTTTGCGGAAAGTCCACTATTCTTGTCCTTTCGATCATCGACATTCACATAGAGTTGGTTTAAATCTAACATCCGCGCAAACATCTCTTTCTGCTTCTTGAGCGGTTGCTTTTGGAAATGGACACTTTCGATTTCTTTACAGAATTCTTTTACGCGGACATTGTAGTGCAAGAAATATTTGGTGCAGAGCGACTTGAAAAGCTTTACCAACTCTTCATAAGATTTGCAAGCGGAAATTTGTTCCATCGCCATTTCGTTTTTCTTGGCGAGTTCAAGATAGACAAAGGATCCTCCACCTTGCCAGTTGACTGATTTTGAAATGCCAGACTGATCTCCTTCAATAACATTTTTCAATCTGACAACGCTGTCATTTTCACCATAATCCAATTGTTCAACGCCAATGTATTGGCGATTCATTTTATGTGCTACTGCAGCAGTAGTTCCCGAACCAAGATGATAGTCTAGAACAATGTCTGATTTATCAGAACACATTTCTATTACACGGTTTAACAAGGCTTCCGGTTTTTTCCCGTTTTTAAGCTTGACACCTCCTTCAGGAGCGATTCCTGTTGTTTTTATGTCTGACCAAAGAGACCCTAATTCTTTTACGATTGTTCGATTTCCTTTTTTATCGAATTTGATGTTTTTTTCGTAAAAACGAACCATTCGACCTCTATATGTATAAATCGGTTCCATCTCATTTCTTTCGTAAATATCCCAGCCATCTGTTTTTTTTGATCGCTCCATTGCATTTTTCAATCCTTCCCCAGGGCCTTTGGGACCAATCCCTTGGAAGATTCTATCAGCGTTATCAATTACAAACTGTCTTACATCTTTTTCCTCGATTTTCTTCTCCTTAATAATTTCATTTACACTTTTTACTTTCCATTTTCTAAAGTTCATTTCTTCCTTGTTAATCACAAATTTGTTATAAGCTGTATCGTGCACATAGCTTTTGACCTTTCCCTGCTCTGCCTGTTTCAAAAGCTGGTAGGTGTCTTTGCTCCATGCCACCGTTTCTTCCCGGACTTCTCCAGCAAATGTCTTTCCTTTCTCCGGCACATGCAAGCCCTGTTCCCAGCTCTGCTCGTTGCACCGTTCCTTTAAGTCTTTAAGGTCGTGCTTACTCAGAGGGTAATTTAGGGTATAA
>NZ_DDQF01000007.1:0-9635 GCF_002342555.1 Fibrobacter sp. UBA2449 | reverse complement strand
TCCTCTTCCACGAACACGATTTCGCCGTAGTGGCTCTTGGTGCAGTGTGCGAGGTCGTCGTAGGTCGGGACGGAAGCCGTGCCGTCCTTTTCCGAGGCGGGCTTGCCGGAGCTGCCGTCATCGCCGCAGGCGGCAAGGAAGAGCGCGCCAGCCAAGCTAGCGGCAAGACCGAGTTTCTTGGACAATTTCATAATTCCTCCGGGAGGATTGAAGACAAACCTTTTCGATTAGGGACTAGAAGTAGATGAATCCACCAAAGCTAACGAAGACGCCTTCCCCGTTGAAGATGGACTTCGTGTCGGTAAAGAAGGTGTCGCCGAAGGCGAACTCACAGGCAATCCAGTTCCCGTACTGGTAGCGGAACCCGACAGTCGCAGTCACCTGGTCAGACACGCTTTCCATGGCGGTGTATTCGTCGTCCGTGGCGTCCGTTCCCGACGTAAAGTCGAACACGCGCCAATTATAGGAGGCTTCGCCGAAAAGCATCACGTGGCTGCCTAGGAGCACCTCGCCCAGGACGTTCGGGCTGAGCGAAACTCCCGCATTGAACAGCGACGTCGTCACAGTGTCTCCCGACACCGTATCGACAACATCCTGTTCGTCGTATATGGAAAGCGGCACGGACGCATTGACTCCGAGGAGGAGCCTTGCGCGCTCATTCTGGAAAGCCGCGATGCCGTAATTGAAGAACGGGGAAATCGCGATGTGGGAATCCACGTCGTCGTTAATCACGCTGCCGCCGACCTTGAGTTCGTTTTCGTGACGGGTGAAACCGACTCCAGCCGACCAGAAATGCTTGACGGCGGAAGGAGTATTCGAAATGCCCAGCGTCACGTTCAGGTCGCGGTAGGCCTCTTCGCTGGACTTGCCCACCTTGGGTTCCGCGTTGTCCTCTTCGCGGGTCGTAACCCAGTCAGCGTTGACGGACGCGACATAGCCGCCAAAGACCTTCGAGGCGGTCAGGCCCCAGTCGTCCCCGGAATAGGAGCCGCTCTTCTTGCCGTTGTCGCCATCGATGGCGAACTGCCCGAGGCCGAGACGGAGCGCGATACCGAAGCCTTCGGTAGCATAACCGGCGGTCGCGCGGCCCAGGTCGCCCGAGATATCCATCGCGGCGAAGAAAGAGCCAAGCGAAACCACGCCGCGTTCTGCAGCAGGTTCGATGTAGAAGAACTTCTTGCCGTAGAACTTGTCCGGGCTTCCAAGCAGGCCATCGACATTATCGGCAGCGGCGACGTTGCCGACCGAATTGTAGGCGCTACCATGCAGCACGTCGAATGCGGAAGGTTCCTTTGCGGGAGCGGGAGCCGCCGGAGCGGGCGCAGGCTCAGCGGCAGCCTCGGGAACAGGGGCCGCCTGCTGAACGGGAGCAGCCTCGGGCGCGGGTGCAGCTTCCGCCACAGGAGCGGGTGCAGGCTCAGCGGCCGGAGCCGGGGCAGCAGGCTGTTGGGCCGCGGGAGCCGGGGCGGCAGGCTGTTGGGCAAGAGCAAAAGCGGTAGACGCAAACGTAATCGCAACAATTTTCTTGATATTCATGATACAAACTCTCCTTTAGTTCTTCTGCCATGCAAGCGGATAGGCACCGCAATCGTCCAATGTCGTCTTCACTACCATGCCCATAGCGCCAGAATCATACACGCTGCATCCGCAGGTGTAGGAATCCTCGCCGGCATTTCCCGTCGTACCGATCGTCTTGGCGTTACACACCTTGCCGATATCGTAGGTCACCTTGTCGGTCACGGACCATTCGTACTTCCCGGCGACGTAGGCATTTTCGCCACAGGACCTGTAGACGCTCGTGCCCTCGCTCTTGTAAGTCCCGATCGAATCGACAATCGCCTTGCGGCACACGCCGAGTTCCTGGTCGTCTTCGGTAGCTTCCTTGAAGTTCACCTTCACGGAATCTTCGCAGTAGTAATACTTGGAACCGCTCTTGAACACGTCATACACGACACACTTCTCGTCGCGCAGGTCGTAGTTCGCCTCGTCCGTTGGAATCCAGACATAACTCACCATTTCCCCGCTGCCTACGGTCATCTTGTTTTCCTGGCAACGGGCGTAGGAGTCGTTTTTCTCGTGCTTGTACTTTTCGACGACGTTCTTGGCGGACGCGTTGCACATGTAGCCGATTTCGTAGGTGGTCAGGGATGTCGGAGTCCATGCGCGGTTCTGGCATCCGTAATAGGTGTCGTTTTCGTCTTCATCTTCGGTCTTTTCGACCGTGTTCACGACATCTTCGTAGTCCGTGCAGGCCTTGCCGATTACGAGCACGATGGAATCCGGTTCCTTCCAGCGGATGGTCGTCCCGGTTCCAAAGCCAGTCGTATCGTAGACATACATCTTCTCGGAATCCACGTTGCCCGCGCTGAGCACGCCGTCGTTCGCATTCCCGAGATTCACGGTATCGCGTTCGAAATCGGTCGACACGCGCCAGGCCTGGTTGTCGCAGGTGAAGAAGGCGCTCGCGCTGTCGCTCAGCTCGTTGCGGTTCTGTACCACGGCGTCCTGACGGGCCCCGGCGCAACCGCCAAGGCCGTAGGCATCCACCCAGAATTTCGTGAAGTGGCCTTCGAAGGCGGGGGCGGCCTCGTTACCGAACTTTTCGAGGTTCTTGCGGTAGTCGGATTCCTTCAAGAGGATCTCGCCCGTTTCCTCGTCCTTGATCTTGAGGTTCTCGATATTGAAGGCGAAATCGGCCAGGACCGTGTGGAATTCCTCGTCGCCCCAGGAACCGGTCTCGGCAAAGCCCTCGGCGAAGTTCGCAACGGCTTCGGCAAACTCGCCCTCGTCCAGGTTGGCGCGCAGGAGGAGCGCAACCGCAAGCTTGACCTCTTCCTCGTCGCTATCGGAATTGAAACCGAAAGCGGTAAAGAGTTCCCTCTTGGCCTGCTTCATGGCGGCATATACGCTAGCACCGCCGTTCACCAGGGCGCGCACACGGCCCGCCAGCACGTGGGAAACCACATCGACCGCGGGAGTTTCGCCCGACGAGAGGTCCACCACGGCTTCCAGTTCCAGGGAATCCTCCGAGACCTCGCCCGAGACCACGTCCATGTAAAGGCCCTTCACCGATATCAAGGCGAAGTCGGAATAGGCCGTCACGCGGGGAACCATGAAGTCGCCCTTCCTGTTCGAGACGGAACCCACGGTTGCGGAATCCGTCGTCGCGAAGGCGGCTTCCTTGGAACTGGTGATTTCGCGGAGCTTAACCTGCGTCCCCATTTCAAAGGGGCCAATCACCTTTGCAGAGCCGAGAACGAGATCGTTTTCGACCTGGGGAGTCGGCATGCTCCCGTCCGAGGACTCGTCCGACTCGATCCAGCCCGTATTGACACACAGGTAGTACATGGAATCCGCCTCGACATACACCTTCATGCCGAGCGTCTTGCCCCTCTTGGCGGGGCACTTCGGCAGGTCTTCGAAGTTAGCCACGGACACAACGACCCAGCCGTCGTCCGTGCACTGGTAAGACATGCCCTCTTCCTCGACAAGGACCTTTTCGCCCACCGGGCTAACACCCGAGGCGCTCTCCCTCGAAGAACAATTCGGCAAGTCTTCGTAAGTGGAGACCTCCGTCTTGCCTTCATCCGATGAATTCAGGTTACAACCTGCCAATACGGCAAGCCCCGCTCCAAAAGCAAGGAGCGCCGACTTCTTAGAATACAGTGTTTTCATTTGTCTTTCCTATCAAAAAAATCAACACATTGACGCAATGTAGAATAATAAAAAGATTTTTGCAACTTTATTAAAAGAAATTGACTAACGGAAAACCGCCCCTATTTCGTCTTCTTCCCGTTCTTCGCGGCGGAAAGCTTCTTGAATTCCGCCTGGGCCTTGCGCATGTCGGCCATGAAGGTTTCGTTTGTGTGCAGGCTCGGATAGGCGCCCGAAACAAGCACCTTGGAAGCATCCACGTCGCTTTGCCAGTGGAATCCGGCAATCACGCGGCTCTGTCCCCATTCGTATGCGTATTTCAACAAGGCATCCTGAGCGGCCGGGTTCACTTCTATCAGCAGCAGGGCCATCGACCATGCACGAACGGTATGTCCCGACGGGTAGGAACCATTCGTTCTCAGGCGCTCTTCTTCGGACGGAACTAGGGTCGGTTCGTTAAAGCGGTCGTAAGGGCGACGCCTCATGTAATGCCTCTTGGGAAGGCTCCCCACCTGCTTAAGCGTCCGGATTCCTCGTTCGAGCAGGTTCATGATGGCGGGAGTCTTCTTTGCGGAGATTTCCATTCCAAAAGGTTCGCTGAACATCTTGGCCATGTCCTCGACCGTTTCTACCGCCTGGGCTACGGCCAGGGCCGCACGCGCGGAATCGGCACGCATCTTTTTGCCCCAGATGTACTGCGACATGTCGTACATGAACTGCGGGGAGAGCGTATCGGGGGGCGCCGGGTAGAAGTTCAGCGCGTTCGGGAGCGCTTCCGCTTCCACGTAGGGTTTGACATCTGCAGCAAAACTGCAAAGTGACGCGCCACAAATGGCGACAACGATAAAAGCTTTCTTGATAAGATTGGTCATGCGTTGAATATAAATAAAAAAGACTATCTTTTGCGATTGAACTGGAGATTACAAATGCGCATTCTCGAAAAAATCAGTGAATTTGTGGGCAAGTGGATGGCGGTTGTCGTTTTGGCAATCGCGGCGCTCTCGCTGTTCCTGCCGAAATCCACGCTCTGGATTGAACTCAGTTGGGTGAATTACCTCTTGATGGTCGTGATGTTCGGCATGGGGCTCACGCTCAAGTTTAGCGATTTTGCACTTGTGTTTGCCCGGCCGAAGGAAATCACCATCGGGTGTGCGGCGCAGTTCATCGTGATGCCTGCACTTGCGTTTTTGCTCTCCAAGATTTTCTGTCTCGATGCCGCACTGATGGCGGGCGTGGTTCTCGTAGGAACTTGCCCCGGCGGCACATCGAGTAACGTTATTACCTACCTCTCGAAGGGCGACGTGGCACTCTCCGTAGGCATGACTAGCGTGAATACGCTGCTCGCTCCCGTGCTGACTCCGGCGATTACCTATTTGTTGCTCCGAACAACGGTCAATGTCGATGTGATGGCGATGTTCCTCTCCATCGTGAAGGTCGTGATTGTGCCGATTGCGTTAGGGTTTGTTATCAACAAATTCTTTGGCAATTGGACAGCGCGGGCGGTCAAAGTCTTGCAGCTCGTTTCCGTGATTGCCATCGCTATGATTGTGGCCGCAGTCGTTTCGCACAATGCCACGAAGATCCTTTCGACCGGTTTTATCGTGTTCGCGGTGGTGATTTTGCACAACCTGCTCGGTTACGGCTGTGGTTTTGGCCTTGGAAAATTGCTGAAATTCTCGACGCCCAAGACGAAAGCGCTTTCCATCGAAATTGGCATGCAGAATTCAGGGCTTGCCACAAGTCTTGCAGCGACCGCGTTCTCGGGCTTTGCCATGGCGACCGTTCCCGGCGCCATATTCTCCGTTTGGCACAACATATCCGGCGCGATACTCGCGAACGTTTATCGCCGAAAAGAATAGCAGGCTTAAAAAAGGCTATCTTTCTAGCAGCTTTTAGGAGTTTATATGAAAATGAATTATGCCGAATGGGTTTGCCCGGAATGCAAGACCAAGAACCGCGAAACTTGCAACATGTGGATGTACGGCAGTCCGATTCGCGAATGCAAGGCCTGCCGCAGCGAATACCTGGACAGGCGCTGGCGCGAGGTGGCGATTGACGGATTTGATCCGCGTAGCAAGAATGCAAAATTCTACGCAAAAGGAGCCGCATTCCTTTTGTCAATGGCAATAATCTGCGGGGTATTACTTCAAACTTCGTTCGTACATGGAAATAATTTCACAAAGCTTACCCTGGCGTGCATCCTATGCTCGCTATTCGGCGTCGTTAGCGGATTCATCGCGCTCCGGATCAAGCTCGGCTTTGCAGCCAAGGACAACGATAAGTTTATGGCCGAATCCAAGGCGCGCCTAGGCGACCCGAAATACGTCGAAAAATTACGAAAGTCTGGATACAAAATTTAAATTACCTGCTCGTGCGCCCCGAATACCAGGACAAAGGCATCGGCAGGGAACTCGTGGAACGCGTCAAGGAAATCTACAAGGATTACCAGCTTGTGGACGTAGGTTTCTTTTTCACCCAACGCCCATTTTTCGACGCCCCTTCCCAAGCGTAACCAAGTTTTTTGAGGTCACGTTTAATTGAATCGCGGCTTACATTCAAATTTTGAGCAATGACAGAAATTGCAATAGAGCCATTTGCCAAAATCATAGCTGCAACTGCTTCAAGACGCTTTTGGAGTGCACTTTGAGGTGCACTTTGGAGTGCATTTTGAGGTTCATTTGGGATGACAATCCTACCGTTCAGCTTGTTCATCGGGAACGTCACCACGGTATAGCCACCCTCTTCACTCCAAAAGGGTTGCGGGGAATTTTCCGCCTTGCAAGCATCCATTATGCGCTTTATTCCCGAGCCCCATTTTTCTAAGTAAGTTATTTGATAGAGAACCGTCGCAACAATCTCGTTTCGTGGATACGACTTATGCGACCGCTTAATAGTTTTGGGAGTTAATTCGCGGGGTAACAAGCCCGGGCTTTCAATTTCTATACGGTCGTCGTATATGGCAATGCCGATAGAGCACTGGTGAATGTCATAATCCCTATGACAAAGGGCGTTGATTAGAGCCTCACGCAATGCCGTTGCTGGAACATCAAGGTGTTCTTCCCTTTTAAATCCCTTGATTTCTCCGCTAAGAGAAAGATGCTTGAAAAAGAACGACATGCCCGCATCAAGCAGTTCAAAGAAATTGCCATGAGCCTGCTGGTTGTCGATAAAGTAATTTTTGTCCGTTCCTCTAAAACGAGCCATTCGAATTTCATAATCATACGAAAATCTCTTAGAAAAAAGAAATACAGCGGCGTTCCGCAAATTGTCGCCATCCAACAGGTTCCATTTTTTCAATATTACTTTAATTGACTCATTGAGTGACCCCACCGGAATTCGTTTTTCTTCGACTCCGAGACGGACTACGCCACGAATTGTGCTGACATCAAGGTCTTTTATAGAATACCCCTCAGCCACCCTCATTTCCCACGAATATTTGTGCGGCATGTTGATCCGAATTCTAGCATCAAACATATCCCTAGGCATTGCTTTAGTGACACTTTCCAGTCTATAGTATGGTCTTCCATGAAATGTGTACGGGTCATTCCCATAGACCCACGGATTGAACCTCAGTACGATTACTTGATGGTTGTCCTTGTCGGGAATGTCTACATATTCAATAACAGGGGTGACCGCAGGTTCTATTCCCGCTAACGCATGCGCGATATCGCGACGGGTAGATTCAGAAACGATTTGCCCAACAATACTCAAGGAAGGCGTGACACCGAAAACGAGAACGCCGCCATCGGAATTCAGGAAGGCGCATGCCGTATGCATGCCTTCTCGAAGTTCGCCGGTAGATTTTTTCAGTTCAATATTCTTCGTTTCATCTTTAGAAATCAGTTTTTTGAGTTCTTCCAAAGTCATCGAATAGCCTCGCTATTAAAGTTTTTCATCTCCTTTTATCCTCTCGGGTAACGCAGTTTCGCACCGCATTTTGGACAACGCAGAATCAGTTCCTTAAGCCGCTTGATTTCCGCATCTTTTTCTTCTAGCACCTTGGCAAAATCCCCGATGGCGTTGTTTGCACCGCGATTCGGGCCTCCGTTGAATTTTCCGAAAATTTCATCGAACATAATTATTTCTTATAAATTTTAGTTGAACGTCGCCATTGGGCGACATTTTGACAGGCCGTTGCGATTATGCTAAAAAACAGCGCACAACATGCCCTTGCTTATTTGTTATGTATTGAGATTTTCCACGCCTTGCGCGGAATGGGATGATCTTGCGATTCTGTTGGCGGGGGCTTTCCCCGGCGTTACTTGCCACTCTTTCGAGTGAACTCGAGTAGGTCGTGTTCCTACCAGCTATCCAACAGCATCAACAAGAAGGTTAATGCGCCCCGCCGCGAATGCACGTACGGACCCGAAGGTCTATGTCGACTGTCGCGAGGATTATCGAATATCGGCTATAATATATACAAATAGGTTGTCGAAGTCAAGGGATATCTTAACGCTGTTTTTTTATAAAAAGTGGACCATTGGACTAGTTTTTCCCTCAAATTGTCATGTCGGGCTTGACTTGTTAACTCCTTTTTCCCTGTCATCCCCGCGTAGGCGGGGATCTCCCTCTCGCATATTTATATATATTTTCCACTGACATAGCCCCGTACCGAATGGTGCGGAGCGACCGGAATTTTTGAGATTCGTCTCTTATTCTCGCAACTGAAACTACCACTTTCAAACCGTATGAGGATAAGACGAACGCTCACGTCCCGATTGGGGCGTGGGTCGTTTTGTGCTTATTATACGGAAGGGTGTGGTAGCCCGCAGTTGCGATAAGCACGCGAAGCGACTCCACGCCTTTTTTGTTTTTCCAACGATTTTGGCCAGAGTTCCCTTTGTGCACTTAAACAAGAGCGGATTCAAACAACTCTTGATAAGGAACAAAATATGGTGGAACTAGAAACTAATGCCCTCAAGTCTAAGGTAGAAGAACTCCTCTCTTCTGTTCCTGAATTCGTTGACAGTGAAAAACACCTCAAAGTCAATGTGATAAAGGATTATGCCGAACGCGGCGATGTGAAGCTTATTGAGCTGCTCCTCAAAAACAAACAGACTAAAAAAACTTTCTTCACACCCATCTTGGATAGTTTTGTCTTTAATACCGCTCAATTTAAGGAATTTTTGGAATACAACTCAGGATGTAATTCTTACTCAAAGTATCTCGGTCAAATTGGTTTGTACTCTGGGGATATATCCCTTATTGATCGGGACGAAGTGGTGCTCAATTTTCCGTTTAAAGATTGTGTGTTAGAAGGCGGACAGCGCAAAGAAGATGGAGACGATACTTATTACGAGTTTGATGAAAAAAATGATAAATACATTGAGAGACAGGGCAAACGTCGTGAAGTTTTTTTCAACGAAGTTCTTGCACGCGACGAAATTGATAATCTTTTTTCACCCAAAGCATTTTGTAATGCAAAGCGTTTTGAACTAGGCAAAAATAAAAAAGCAAAAGAATCAGAATTTAATTCGTTTAACCGTGATGCAGAAGTAAACAAGAACCGCGGTCTTGCCGAGGATACGATTACAGATAATTTGATTGTTAAGGGCAACAACTTGCTTGCCCTACAATCACTCAAAGAAGAGTTTGCCGGAAAAGTAAAGTTGGTTTATATTGACCCGCCTTATAATACGGGTAGCGATGATTTCAAATATAACGACAACTTTAATCATTCTTCATGGTTGACATTTATGAAAAACCGCTTAGAAACCGCGAAGGAATTGCTTTCTGAGAACGGGTCAATTTTCGTACAGTGTGATGATAATGAAATGGCGTACTTGCAGATTTTGATGAATGAAATTTTTGATTTTATTCAAATTGTTGAAATAAAAATGAACGAAGGTGCTGCGAACGAGTTTCAAAATCCCTTTATGCCAAAGAATTGTGAATATGGATTGCTTTATGCGAAAAATTACAATGCAAGGAAATACAAACCTATTTGGGTAGCTGACAATAGGAGGAAAATCACATGAAAA